>DATCXH010000539.1:0-2685 GCA_036565925.1 Vicinamibacterales bacterium | reverse complement strand
CGCGCCGTCGCTGGTCAGCGACGCCAGCCGGCCCACCACGACCAAGGTCCGCATCGTCACCGATCGCAATCAACAGGTCGCACGCATCGACTACGAGGCTGACATCGAGGTTGCTGACGATATCGAGCGGCGCATCATCGGCGAGATCGAGACACACGCGCCGCGCGCGACCGCCATCGTCATCTCCGATTATCTGAAGGGCTGCATCACGCGGACAGTGGTGCAAAGCGCAGTTGCCAAGGCCGCACCGGGCGTGCCAGTACTCGTCGATCCGAAGATTCCCCACATCGAGTATTACGCCGGGACGACGCTCGTCACACCCAATCATCACGAGGCGGAGGTCGCGACCAACAGGCGAATTCGCAGCGAGGACGACGCACGTGCGGTGGGTCGTCAGTTTCGCACGCGTGCGCAGTGCGCGAATGTGTTGATGACGCGTGGCGATCAAGGCATGTGGCTGCTCAGCGACGAGAGTGAGGGCCATCTGCCCTCAGCCGCGCGTGAGGTGGCCGACGTCACGGGTGCGGGCGACACGGTGATCGCGACGATGGCCGTGATGCTCGCCGCCGGAGCGACGATGAGCGAGGCCGCACGGCTCGCGAATGAGGCAGCAGGTCTTTCGGTGGCGAAGTTTGGGCCAGCGACGGTCAGCCTGATGGAACTGCTGAAAGTCGTCGAGGCGTCAGCGACCGCTTAGCGACTCACCGGCAACTTTCGCCAGCGCAGCGCCGAGCGTCGCGTGTTGGTCGGCATCGAGGTGAATGCCGTCATGCGGGCTTGTTGAGACCACTCGGCCCGCATCGTAGAAGTGACACTCCAGTTCGGCGGCGATCGCCGCATAGGCCTCGGCCGCTCGTTCCGAACGGGCCGGCGCGTCTTCGAACTTCTCCCAAATCGGCTTGCCGACCGGTGTCGTAATTGGCGGCGGCGCGACCACGAGGATCGGCGGTACCGGCATCCCCGGCTCGATCGGCGCGCGGCGCATCGCGCGAATCACCGAGGCCAGGCCCTGTGCGGAGTGCCACGCATTGTTCTGGTGTACAGACTGAAAGTCGTTCGCACCCAGCATCACGATCACCAGCGCGAGCGGCGAGTTGATCTCCATACGCTGCTCGATACCATCCAGTGCGTTGCGTCCCGGCTTGAACGGGTCGTCCCATGCGGTTCGCCGGCCGTTGAGGCAGTCTTCAATCACGCGAACCTGATGACCGCCATCCACGAGCGCGCGCTCCATCACGCCTGGCCAACGCTCAGTGAACGACAGACGACGCCGCGTGTTCGGAACGATCCCCCACGACAGCGAATCGCCGTAGACCAGAATGTGCTGCATCACGATCGATTTCAGATTGAACGATCTTTGATTGTTGATTTCTTGTTGATTGGCGATTGCCGATCCTTGATGTGTTCCGCCATCGGCGGCAACCCAGAAATCAACAATCGCAAATCGAAAATCAACAAGGATTCATCAATCAAAGATCGCCAATCATCAATGTCTGAAGTGTCTCCTGCCAGTAAACACCATCGCTAGCCCGTGCTCGTCGGCAGCGGCGATGACCTCGGCGTCCTTCATCGACCCACCCGGTTGCACGACTGCTGTCGCGCCTGCATCGGCGACTGCATCGAGACCGTCGCGGAACGGGAAGAACGCATCGGACGCCGCGACGGATCCTCTCAGCGAGTCGTTGCCGGCCTTCATACGCGCGACGTTGACCGCATCAACGCGACTCATTTGGCCGGCGCCAATCGCCAGTGTCTGGCTCGCGTTTGTGAAGATGACAGTGTTCGACTTCACGTGCGCACACAATCGCCAGGCGAAGCGCATCGCCGTCCACTCCAGCGTCGTTGGCTGACGCTTGGTCACCACTCGCAGGTCATTGGATGGCCATGGTGTGGCGGCCTCGATTACGCGGTCGCCATCCTGGACGAGAACAGCGCCGAGCACTGAGCGGACGTCACGCGTCTTGACGTGCTCCAACTGCTCGATGTCGGTGATCACCACGCGCATCTGCGACTTCGTCGCCAGCACCGGGCGTGCTTCCTGGTCGACTGACGGCGCGATGACGCAATCGATCTTCGTCGAGACGATCGCTTTGGCGGCCTCGATGTCGATTGGTCGATTCAGACCAACGACGGCACCGAATGCTGACAGGGGATCGGCTTCGCGTGCACGGACATAGGCATCGCTGGCGCGAGACCCGATCGCCGCACCGCACGGATTGGTGTGCTTGATGAACGCCGCCGCGGGCTCGCCGAACTCGAGGACGATGCGCAGTGCGGCGTCGAGATCGAGCAGGTTCGTATACGAGAGCTCCTTGCCTTGCAGCAGTTGCGCTGCGCCAAGACCGACCGGCGACTCCTCGGCATACCAGGCCGCGTGCTGATGCGGGTTCTCGCCGTAGCGGAGATCACCGCGCTTTCGCAGTCCGAGCGTGATCGATGCCGGATATCCCTGCGTCGCACTGCGCACGAACTTCCCGTCCTGATATCGGACTGCGTCGAGCTCGGACGCGATGGCCGTGTCGTACGCACCGGTGTGCGCGAACGCCTTGCGAGCCAGCTCGAACCGGAACTCGCGCGATGGTCCGTCCGAACGATCGAGTTGCGCCAGTAGGGTGTCGTAGTCGGCCGGCGACACAACAACGAGCACGCCTTCGAAGTTCTTGGCTGCGGCGCGCACCATACTCG
>DATCXH010000105.1:0-8991 GCA_036565925.1 Vicinamibacterales bacterium | reverse complement strand
ATCTCGGACCGTCGGTCGCGTCGGGACCGATGACCTATGCGGTCAATGGCAAGCAATACGTGAGCATCGTCGCCGGCAACTCGATGTTCACTTTTGGTCTGCGAGAGCCTGCGACTCCTGCTCCGGCTGCGCCGAGGAAGTAAGCGCCTGGCGCGCGGCACGTCGCTCGAGCGCCCTGCGCTGTTTGTACTCCTCGTTGCGTCGCTTGACCGTCTGCTCGCGCTCCGAGAGGATCCAGCTGTCGTAACGCGAGTCGTGGCGCATCGCGCGCAGGCGGCCGATTGCCCAGCGCCACGCGAACCCGAACACCTCGGGTCTGACCGGTTGCACGGTCAGCCCCGACATCGCCTCGACCTCCTCAACGAACCGCGCCGTCGCGGCGATATCGAGACCGTGCGGCCGAACGAAGGCGTTGATGAACGGCTTCACCACATCCTGGCGGGGTCGCGACAATGTGTCATTCAGCTTCTGCAGGTGCTCGTCCCATCCCTTGCCGACGATGAGCAGCCCCCCGGCCGTGTTGGTCAGATAGTGATAGTGGACGGTGCCGAGTTGGTTGTCCTCGAACTCGGGTTCGAGCACCGTGTGCACTTCGCGTCCGACGATGCCGGCCTCGATGAACGCGCTGGTGATCAAACCGACGACCGTCGCGCTGTGATACATCGAGTCGAAGTAGTCGGCTTTCGACACCGGGTCGAGGGGATTGCGTCCCCACAGCACCGTCGGTCCCATCGTGCTGAGATCGATGTTGTCCCACTCGAAGAGCCGCGACGGATGCGGGCGCACCAGGATGCCGATGTCCTGCAGATGCGGAAGCCGACTGGCGCGTACCTGGCGGATCCATTCGACGACCAGCTTCGCCTCAGGCGGGCTGTGATCGAACAGCGTCGAGCATGCGTACATCACGAACGGGCGGTCATCGGGCAAACCGACGTGCGCACAGAAGTCCGCGCGAGTGCGTGACGGCTGCCGGTTGAACCATTGATCGAAGCATTGCGCGCCGGTGACGACGATGCGGTCGTCGGGCACGCCATGGAGATTGAGTGCTTCCTGCCGCTGGACGTCGTTCCACACGAAGACGCGATCGGGCCAGTCGCGAATCAGTGCCTTGCTCGACAGGTGATCCCAGCTCCACACGCAGAGCGCGCATGGAATGCCGAGCCCACGCGCGGCGCGCTGGTATTCGATCTGCGAGGAACCAAGGTTGATCAGCGGCGTGATGAGCACGATGTCAGGCGTGTGCGACGCGATGAACTCACGGATCGCCGGGTCCTCGGGCACGTAGCGTTCCAGCCTCCGCACGATGCCGACGAGGAACCGGCGCGCGGGTTCACCGAGCCGCCGTGCGAGGCGGCCAAGGGTGAGAAAGATGGCCGGCGTGCGATCCAGTGAGCGCATGCGCAATGTCTGCGCCTGATCGAAGATGCGGTGCTGATACCGCAGGTAGTCGAGTCCCAGCCGCAGGTGATTCGCCACCCATGCATCGTCATCGGCCGCGCGAGGCGGAGCCTCGCCGTAGGTGATGTTGGGATACGTCGCGGCGAGTGACTGCACCATTTGCAGACCACCGACCGACTCGTCGCGGTCTGCCGCCAGGTGAAGCTGATGGCCTCGCTCGGCGAGGCCGCGCAGTACGGATTCGAAGTTGCGGAAGTAGGTGAAGTGGCGCCCGAAGAAAAGGATTTTCACCGACCGTTAGTCTAGCGCCTCACATACCAGATTATGTCGTCTCGATCGTCGGGGCGCGCCGAATAGGTCGTCGTGCTGTGGGCAACCGCGTGCAGCGGAGTGGTCGGCAGTTCGACGAGGACGTTGTTCGACAGAAGGACGCCACCCGGACGCAGCATCGATGCGAGGTTGGCGAGCGCCAGCGATTGCTCGAAGACGCTGTAGTAGACGAGCACGTTCGTTGCGATGATGACATCGAGTCGGTCGGCATCGTTGGACGGGACCAGCCGCTCCACGACCACATTCAGATCGTGCGGCTCGATCGCAAGTATCACAGTCGGCCGGATGCGCACTGCGCGCACGTCGACGCCTTGCGGCGCCGCCGCGGCCGTCGTGCCATCGGCAATCAGGTGGCCGAACGATTTCCAGAAAGCGGTCAAGTCGGGGTGCCACGCGTCACGGCGATCGTGAGGCAGCACGAGGACCGCACCCATTCCAGCGCGTGCTCGTTCGCGCGCGCGTTGGAGATGGTTGCTCACCCGCGGGTTCAGATCGAACGTGGCGACGCGCAGGTCGTCGAGGCGTGACAGTCCCAGTCGCAACGCCGACTCAATTACCGAGAACGGTTGCGTTGTCTGCTGCGGGTAGAAGTCGTGACCCTCGGCTTTATCAGTGAAGTCGAGACCGGGACCGACGATGGCGATGCGGCGGACCGAGCCAGCCGTGAGGATCCCTTTGGCCATCAGCGCTTCGAGCGCCCGATCGATCGCGAAGTCAGGGCGGATGGACGTGTCGGACGACAGCCCGCGGGTGCGGAACAGCGTGGATCGTGCTGCGAGTTCAGCGGTGCCACGCGCCGACTCGATCGTCTTTGCGTACTCGTCCACCTCACCGTTGATGCGTGTCATGAGGGTGCGAAAGTAGACGCGCGTCTGTTCGCGTCCCGCAGCAGTATCTGGATCGATACCGTTCCGACGAACCAGGCCGCGAACAAAGATCAGCCGCTCGTTTGATCCGGGAGATGCGATGGCGTTGGCGAGATCGGCGATTCGTCCGCGCACGATGGCAGCGGCCCGTTCGCGGCCTCCAAGTTTCGCACTGTCGTTCAGTGCACGCGGGAGTTTCGTGAAACTCGTACCGAAGAGGAGGAAGTTGATCGCGGAGTCCTCGTCACCGCGCTCCAACCGCGCGCGAATGCGGCGATCGAGTTGCGACATCCACGGATTCCACGCGGCATCGAGCTGAGACTCCGGGATCGTGGCGAGATCGGCCGGCAGGTTTGGGCGAAGCCGTTCGACGATCGGCTTCGCCTCGCTGTAGGAGATCGTGGCTTTGGCAGGCTGCGCCTCTCCCCGCGTATCCCCTAAATGGGTAATGCCGGCAATGCCGATCGCCGCAGCGAGGAGCACTCGCGTCGTCACGAGCGCAGATTCTAGCGGGAGTCAGGGGCCAGATCTTGATTCTTGCGTGCTACGATGCGCGCGGTTTCCAGCAATTCGTCGGCGTAAGGCGTCACACAGGGCTCACTTCTTCGCGGAGCTTGCCATGCGTCATCATCGTGCGCGTCTCAGCGCAGCTGTCATTCTCAGTGTCACGACATCACTCGCGACCATCACGCTCGCCGGTCAGTCGCCGAATGCCACGCAGTCGCAGACGAATCGCGACATCGAAGCCGCCAAAGAAGCAGAACGCAAACTGATTCTCAGCGTCGCCGAAGGTCTCAAGAAGCGCGACGCGGCGATGGCGTTGCCCTCCAACGTCAAAGACTGGAAGCCGAGTCGCACGCCGTGGGGCGATCCGGATCTCTCCGGCGTCTACTCCAACAGCGACGAGAGCAACATTCCGTTCGAGCGGCCGGCGCAGTTCAACGGCCGTCGTCTCGAGGAGATCACGCCCGCAGAACTCGACAAGCTGCGCCAGCAGCGGCGCGATGCGGTGATCGATCGCGCAGCGAGCGCCGTCGAGGATCCGGAAGGTCACCCGCAGTTGTTCTGGTGGGAGAACCTCAACGCCAGCAGCAGCCGTGCCTGGCTCGTTGTCGATCCGGCAGACGGCCGCATTCCACCGACGACACCAGAGGCGCAGAAGCGAATCGCGGCGCGACAGGACGCACGCAAGCGCAGCGGCCGCGGTCCGGCTGATGCCCCTGAGGATCGCAGCCTGTACGACCGGTGCATCTCACGCGGGCTACCCGGTTCGATGATGCCGGCGATCTACGGCAGTTCGTACTCAATCGTTCAGGGACCGAACACGGTCGCGATCACCTACGAGATGATCCACGAGACTCGGGTCATCTCACTCGACAGCCGTCCACACGTCGGCAAAGCGATCTCGAGCTACATGGGCGACGCGCGCGGCCACTTCGAAGGCAATACGCTGGTCGTCGAAACCACCAATTTCAAGGACCAGATTGCCTATCGCAACGCCAACGGCGAGACGTTGCGAATCGTCGAGCGCTTCACGCCACTCAGTCCGGGCACCGTCGAATGGTCCACGACCGTTGACGATCCGTCAACGTGGACGCGACCGTGGACGTTCGCGATGAATCTGACTAAGAAGGACGCGAGCCAGCAGCCGTTTGAGTACGCGTGTCACGAAGGCAACTACGGGTTGCGCAATATTCTCAGCGGCGCGCGCGCAGAAGAACGGGCGCGAGCAACCAATTCCAGCGGCAAGTAGGAGGTCACATGCGCACCGTGCCGACATCGATTCTCGCCGTGTGGGTTGTCGCCGTTCTTCTGCCCGCGGCGGCGTTCGCTCAGAGCAACAGCAATATCGCCGGCGTCGTGAAGGATGCGACCGGCGCCGTGCTTCCCGGCGTCACCGTCGAAGCGGCGAGCCCGTCGCTGATTGAGAAGGTGCGCACGGCGGTCACCGACGCAGCGGGCCAATACAAGATCATCAACCTCGTACCCGGGTCGTACACGGTGACATTCGCGCTGCAGGGCTTCAACACCGTTCGGCGCGAGGGCGTTGAGCTGACCGCGTCGTTCACCGCGAACATCAGCGTCGATCTTCGTGTTGGCTCGCTCGAGGAAACGATCACGGTGACCGGCGAGACACCGACCGTAGACGTACAGAACGTCGTCACGCAGCGGGTGGTGACGCGCGACATCATCGATGCGATTCCGACCGGCAGCAAGTCGGTGGTGAATCTCGGGGTGATGATCCCCGGCGTTGTCGTCAACAACCAGGACGTCGGCGGCAGCGCTTTCACCTCATCACAGATCGCAATTCACGGCGGCCGGGCCGGTGAACAGCAGCTGCTGTACGACGGCATGATGTACAACAACGGCCAGGGCCGCGGCGGTCAGTACACGGCGATCGCGACCAACGACGGCACCGTTCAGGAGATCAGCCTCGAGACCGGCGGCCTCGGCGCCGAGAGCGAGATGAGCGGGATCCGCACCAACGTGATCCCCAAGGAAGGCGGCAACGTGTTCCGCGGCACGATGGCTGGCTCCTTCACCAATCACAACCTGCAGAGCAGCAACCTGACCGACGAGTTCAAGGCACAGGGTCTACTCTCGGTCAATACGGTGCACCAGATCTACGACGTCAATCCCGGCGTTGGCGGACCGGTCGTCAAGGACAAGCTCTGGTTCTACCTCTCGCTGCGGAAGTGGTCGGCGCAGCAGTACGTCGCCGGCATGTTCTACAACCAGAGCACCGTACCGTGGATGTATGTCGCCGATACGTCGCGGCCTGCACTCAACATCGAGACCAACGGCAACGAGAGCCTTCGTCTGACCTGGCAGGCCACACCGCGGAACAAGTTCAGCGGGCAATATCAGTACGGCCAACAGGACCGGCCGTTCTACGGCTACTCGCTCGGCCAGACGCTCGCATCGCCCGAAGCGGCCTATGCGTCGAAGTCGATCCCGTCCTATCTCGGACAGATCGGATGGAATTCGCCGATGACCAGCCGCGTGTTGCTCGAGGCCGGCGCTGCGCTCGCCAACAAGAACTTCTTCACCTTCTTGCAGCCCACCGCTGGGAATAACCCGTCGTATCAGGAATCGACAACCGGCGCCTTCTGGGGAAACAGCCGATCGACATACGGCAAGAACGCCAACTGGCAGATGAACACGCGGGCGTCGATGTCCTACGTGACCGGCTCACACAACGCCAAGTTCGGCTTCACGTTCCAGCATCAGGAGTCGTTGACGACGCAGGAGATCAGCAACAACGGTGTGCTGCTCACGCTGCTGAGAGGCCAGCCGAGTCAGGTCACTGTCTGGGCCACGCCGCTTTACCTGAAAGAGATCAACAAAGCGAACGTCGGCATCTACGGCCAGGATCAGTGGACGATGCGGCGGCTCACGTTGAACATGGGACTGCGCTACGACTACTTCAATTCGTACGTTCCGCCACATCACCTCGGGCCCGGACCGAATGTGCCGACGCGCAACGTGGACTTTGCGCCCGTCTATGACGTGCCGAACTGGAAGAACACGTCGCCGCGGCTCGGCGCGTCGTACGACGTGTTTGGCAACGGAAGAACGGCGGTCAAGTTCACGGCCGGACGCTATCTGGAAGCGCCGCTGCTCATCAGCTTCACGCGCGTGGCGAATCCGGCCGGTGCGATCAGCACCACTGCGACACGGACCTGGAGCGACACCAACGGCGACTTCCTGCCTCAGGAAAATGAGCTCGGTGCGCCCAACAACAGCAACTTCGGACAAAGCGTGATTACGACCCGGTATGACGATGAGACTCCCGACACGCGCGGCTACAACTGGGAAATCTCGTCGAGTGTCCAGCACGAGCTGATGTCGCGCGTGTCGATGAACGTCGGCTATTTCCGTCGGTGGTACGGCAACGCCAGGACAACAGATAACGTGTTGGTCGCACCGGAGGACTTCACTCAGTACTGTGTGCCGGCCCCGGCCGATCCTCGCTTGCCTGACGGTGGCAGTTATCAGGTCTGCGGTCTGTACAACATCTCGCAGGCGAAGTTCTCGAGTGTCCAGAACGTGGTGAAGCTCGCCAAGAATTTTGGCGAGGACAAGGAGATCTACGACGGCATCGATCTGACGTTGAGCGCGCGGCTGCCGCGCGGTGTCGTCGTCCAGGGGGGCACGAGCACCGGGCGCACCCTCATCGATCAGTGCTACGTCGTGGATTCACCGCAGGCACTTCTGAATTGCCGCACCGCACCGCCCTTCCAGACGCAGGTCAAACTGATTGGCGTGTACCCGATCCCGTGGGGCGGCATCCAGGCGTCGGCCACGTATCAGAGCCTGCCAGGACCGCAGATCACGGCGTCGCGCACTTACACCAATGCCGAAGTGCTCCCGTCGCTCGGCCGCAACCTCGCCGCCGGGGCGAATGGTACGGTGGCCGTACCGCTCATCGCACCGGGCACGATGTACAACGATCGCCTGAATCAGGTGGACTTCCGCCTGTCGAAGATCTTCCGCATGGGCAGCCGCCGCATCCAGGCCAACATGGACCTGTTCAACATGTTCAACGCCAGCGCGGTGCTGGCGCAGAACAACACCTACGGAGCACAGTGGCTTCGTCCAACCTCGATCATTCAAGGACGGCTGCTCAAGTTTGGCGGCCAGATCGATTTCTGATGCGTCGTTCCCGCGTCACGATCCTCGTCGCGACGATCGCCACGATCACCTTACCCGTGATCGTGGACGTGCAAACACCTGACGGCCGGACGCATGCCGGTCGAGACTGGCCTGCGCCTGGCGGCGACTGGGGAACGTCGCGCTATTCGACGCTCGGTCAGATCACTCCAGACAACGTCAAGACGCTCGGCGCCTCGTGGGTTATCGAGCTGCCCGAGAGGGAAACGTCGCGGGCGTTTCCGATCATCAGCGACGGCTTGATGTTTCTGACGACGAACCGCGGGCGCATCCTTGCGCTCGATCCGGCGACAGGAAAGACCGCGTGGAGCTATTCGCATCCCGGTTACGGCGGCAATCGCGGCGTCGGTGCGGGCGAGGGGTTGCTGTTCGCGGGAATGGGTGACTCGACTGTCATCGCTGTCGATCAGAAGACCGGTCAACTGAAATGGACGGCCCCTCGCGATCCCGCACTCCCCGCGCAGGGCATGACGGCACAACCCGTGTACGGCGGCGGTGTGGTCGTGGCGACCGTCTCGGGCGGAGACAACTTCGCGCGCGGTCGCGCGATCGCGTACGAGGCGAAGACCGGCAAGCAGCTCTGGGTGTTCGATGTCGTTCCCGCGCCTGGCCAACCGGGGCACGAGACGTGGCCGAAGGACAGCGACATCTGGAAATACGGCGGCGGCGCGATTTGGACGATCCCGTCGATCGACGCGGATCTTGGACTGGTGTATCTCGCGACGGGCAATGCGGTTCCGCAGTTCGGCGGAGAGATTCGGCCGGGCGACAACCTGTACACGGACTCGGTCGTTGCGCTCGAACTGAAAACTGGAAAAGTGCGCTGGCATTACCAGCTGGTGCATCACGACATCTGGGAGCACGACGTCAGCACCGGTCCGGTGCTCTATGACACGAACGTGAACGGCCGGCCGCGCAGAGGCATCGCCGTTGCGCGCACCGACGGCTACTTCTTTCTGCTCGATCGAGAGACCGGCAAGCCGTTGCTGCCCGTTGAGGAACGGGCGGTCAAGCAGGACGCGCACATGGCCACGTCGCCGACGCAGCCGTTCCCGGTCAACGCCGATCGTGTTGGACCTGGATGCGCATTGCGCGAGCAGGTGCCCGAAGGCTGGGTCACCGGCTGCTACTTCGATCCGATTCGCGCCGACATGCCAAACGTGTTCATGCCGCACATGAACCTCAGGCAGGCGCCGATCGCGTTCAGCGCGCAGACGGGTTATCTCTATGCTGCGGCGTGCGTCCGGCCGAAGTGGATACGGCGTCCGGAAAATCCCTGGATTTTCATCACCCCCAATCGCGTACCGGGCGTCTCGCAGTACGGGCTGCTCGCCGCAGTTGACACACGCACCAACAAGATCGCGTGGCAACAGCGCATGCCATACGCCGAGTGTGCCGGCAGCGGCGCCACCGCCACCGCAGGTGGCTTGATGCTGCACAACGAGCCTGACGGCAAGTTCCAGGTCTACAACGCGAAGACCGGCGCGCTGTTGTGGCAGTTCGAAACCGGCGAGACCGGCGTGCCGGGTGCCAACGGTGCGGTCGGCGGACCGATCGCGGTCTACGAAGCCGGCGGCCAACAGCACATCGCGTTTGCGATGAATCGACACGTCTGGGCGTTTGCGCTCGGCGGCACCATTCCGCAGCGACCCGCGCCGCCGGCGATGCCCGTCACCGACGATTGGGACGGCCGCATCGACGATGCGACGACGATCACGCTTGG
>DATCXH010000079.1:0-3579 GCA_036565925.1 Vicinamibacterales bacterium | reverse complement strand
CTGTGCCTCGCGGAGTTGTGCGAGCCGCTCTTCCAGACGGACCAGCGGCGGATATGTGGAGGTGAACTTGGTGAGCATGTCGCTGCGTTCGATCTCGAGCTTCAGGATGTCGTTTTTCAGCCCGCGCAGCATCTCGATGTTGCCGACGTCACGCACCTGCGTCACCTGGCGGTTGGGAGTCGTGCGAATCTGTCGCTCGATCTCATCGAGACGTCGGGTCAGGTCGGCAATGGTCGCCTCGGTGCGATCGAGATCGCTCTCGAACTCATTCTGCTTGCGCAGCATGATTTCCTTCTCGGTGGTCGGCGCGACGACCCGCTCGCGCTGGGCGAAAGCGGCCAGGGCTCGCTGTGCCGTGTCGAGCTCCTCGGTGTAGCGCTGCGTCTGTTGCGTGAAGAAGTCGTAGGCGCCGGCCGGGCGACGCACGGCGAGATGCTTCTCGAGGTACACCGTCGACAACTCCTTGAGTACGCGAGCGGCAAGTTGCGGGTCCTGCGACTTGTAGGCGACGCGAATCATCGTCGTCTTGCGTATCGGATCCACGGTGAGGTCGTCGCGAACAGCCTCCACGGCCGCTGCCATCCGTGCCTGCGCCGGTTCGGACGCGATCCGCTCGGGGAGAAAACGATCGAGCCCGATCGCGGTGACGACGCGCTCGAGCACTTCCCGGCTCTGGATCAATTCCACCTCTCCGTACAATTCGCCTTCGGAGATTTCAGCCGGAACGGTCCCTTGCGACTGCGCATTCGAGGTCATGATCGTGTCGACGCGCTCGCGATTGACGAGCAACTTCATTTCCGCCTGGTACACCCGCGGCAGCAGCACCATCACCAGGACGACCGCGGCTGCCAGGACGGCAAAGGTCACGAGGACCGCCGTTCGATGGCGAAACAGTGGAATCACGAGTTGCCGGAGTGTCGGCAATTGGAGCGTCGGTTCGGCGTCTTCGTGCATGGTGTCAATCTCTGGAAAGCGTCAGTGGAACGGATTCAGATAGATACCAACGCCCGCCGTCGGCAGATAGGGAGCCAGTTTCGAAATCATGGTTCGCGGAACCCACACGGTGTCACCGGGGCGAAGCACGTAGTCTTCGTCGAGGTTCTTCGAGGACAGCATCTTCTTCACATCGATTTGTTTCACTTCGGTGAGCTCGGCGGAGTAGCGGCGGAACAGCACGACCTGTGACACCTTGGCCTTGTCCGTGAATCCGCCCGCGACGGCGAGCGCCTGTGTCAGCGTCGTTGCGCCGCGCAGCTCGAATTTGCCTGGCGTCTTCACCTCACCGGCAGCAACGAAGTACGGCTTTTCGAATTCCTTCAGCACGATCGTGATGACCGGCTCTCTCAGAATCGGCTCGTAGGCCTCTCTCACCAGCGCACTGAGCTCGGGAAGCGTGCGGCCTTGCACGCGCAGATCGCCGACGGCTCGCAGCGTCACATACCCGTCCGGCTGTACGGCGACCACCTGATTGAACTCGGTCACGTAGGGAAACGTCAGTTCGAGAACATCGCTTGGCGTCACGCGATACCGTCCGTTCGACCAGCCTTGAGGCACGGGTGTTGTGTCCTCGACCGGGATGCGTCCAGTCGACAGAACGTCTCCGGTGCTTTGCGTTGTCGATGGGCTGTCGCCTTTCGTCTGGGCATCTCTCGCGCCGCCATCATGCGTTGCCGGGGTCGTCGCATCACGCGTCCCAAGTGTGGGTGTGCTCTGCGCTGTGGCGACACTCGCGAAGAGCCACATCGTGATGGGAAGTGTCTGGAGAATTCGCGATGAAGACATGAGCTCGCTTTCGTCGGCTCGTCCGCAGTCGCATGCCGACCTATTCGGTCGCGAGCGCGGAATCGCAAACCTACCGCGCGGTGAGTGACCGTGAAAACAGATCGCGGTCACGAATTGGTGAGGAGCAGGGTCCTACGGGATCCGGAGTACGACCTACTCAGCGATTGACGACCGCATGGCGGCAGTGAAGTTGCAACCCCGCCGGACGCCATCAGGGATTCCAGTTGTGTTCAACGCTGAGATTACTCCGATCAAACTCGTCGTCGTCGACCCGCAGAGTCTTGTCCGAGAAGCACTGACAGTGCTGCTGCATGGGGCGGAGGGCATCGACGTGGTGGACGCGGTTGGCGCGGCTCCAGAGTTGATTCCTGCGCTCAAAAAAACTGCCGCTGACCTGGTGTTGGTTCGATTCGATCCCGCGTTATCGGAATCCGCGGCGCTCCTGCAAGAGTTACCGCGAGTTGTCGAATACGCGCGCGCCATCGTGCTGACCGCATCGACCGACATCGCCGTTCACACCAGAGCAGTTGAACTCGGCGCGATGGGCGTGTTGTCCTGTGAGGAGTCAGGAACAATCCTGGTCAAGGCCATTCATAAAGTCCATGCGGGCGAACTCTGGTTGGACCGTGCGCGCACTGCAGGAATCGTCACACAGCTCGCTCGCGGCGTGCACAAGGATCCCGACACGCTCAAGATTGAGAGCCTCACTACTCGACAGCGCGAGATCGTCACCCTCGTTGCCGAGGGGCTCACCAACAGACAGCTCGCGGACCGGCTGTTCATCTCGGAGGCGACGGCGAGAAATCACATCACGGCCATATTGGACAAGCTCGAGCTGCGTGACCGGTTTCAGCTCGCGGTCTACGCATTTCGCCAGGGTCTGGTCACGTACCCGCAGAAGTTGTCCCACGTGTTGCCCATCAGCCAGGCGCGCTCGTGAACGGGTACTCAGCCATTGTCCGTCGTCGGTGTAGGACACGAGTCGGATCGCTCGTGGGATCGGAATCCCATGTGGCCGCAGATCTGCGATGGAGCGACTTGGCACTTCCTCCATCGATGCCGTGATGGGGAGTGCACCGTCCGCACGGTCGCCGCGCAGACGCAGCACGAGTGTTGCGCGATGGCGGCAGATCAACGGTGGAAATGACACGATGACCGAGGATCGATGTTCAGTCGTGCCGACGCCACGGCCCGGCGCGGCCTCGGCGCGCAAACGCCTGCTCGTGTTTGCGTACGCATGCGAGCCCGGCCGTGGCTCTGAACCAGGTGCCGGCTGGGGTCTCGTTCGCGCGCTGCATGGATTCTGCGATTGCGTCGTGCTCGTCGGCCCCGAGCACATGCCCGCAATCAGGCGGTGGGAACAGCAGCATGCTGAGCGTGGCCTGTCGTTCGTTGAGGTGCCCGAGGCCAGCTGGACCGCTTCCGAGCCTCGACATCGCTTTACGCGTTTCGTGATCTATCTCGACTGGCTGCGACGTGCTCATGCGTTCGGGAAGACCCTCCACGCAGAGCAGCCATTCGACCTCGTCTATCACGCCACCTACTCGGCTTACTGGTTACCGACGCCCGCCGTGCGCTATGGCATTCCCAGCATCTGGGGACCCGTCGGAGGAGCGGTAGTCACCCCTCGACAGTTGTGGAACTTCCTCGGTTGGCGAGGAGTGATCGTGGAACTGATCGACCGGATCGCCGTGCGTGTGTTCGGCGCGCTACCGGCCACCCGACGTGCATGCCGTCTTGCGACGGTGCGGGTAGTCCAGAACGAAGCGACGCGTGACCGGCTGCCGGTCCCACTCC
>DATCXH010000202.1:0-4481 GCA_036565925.1 Vicinamibacterales bacterium | reverse complement strand
CGGTCACGACGCGTAGCTTCGGGTCCGGGTTGATGACGATGGCCGGTCGCACGAAGTTGCCGCCCTTCATGTCGCCGGCCGGTAGCTCGCCGAACTCCAGCACCTTGGCACCCGAGTCCTTGGCTTCCTGAATCAAATCGTCCACGAACTTCTTCTGCGCCGGTGTATGGAGCGGGCCCATTGTCGTATCGGCGTCGAGACCGTAACCGAGCCGGGCTTTCTGCAGTCGCGCCGAGAGACCGTCGACTACTTCATCCATGCGCGACGTGTGCACGTACACGCGCTTGGCGTTCATGCAGATCTGGCCGGTCGTGTCGTAGATGGCGGCAAACAGACGATCGAGATGCGCATCGTCCAGAATTGCGTCCTGCAGAATCACCGCGGGATCGTTGCCTCCCAGTTCCAGCGTGACACGCGTCAGGCTCGCCGAGGCCAGTTCCATGATCTTCTTGCCGCCACCAACGGAGCCGGTAAAGCACACCTTCGCGATCTCGGGGTTGCGAATCAGCCCCGACATGTTGGCATCCGGGCCTGTGACGACGTTGAGTACGCCTGGGGGCAGCTGTTCGGCAATCCGCTGCACGACGCGTGTCGTGGCGAGCGGCGCCGTCAGAGGCGGCTTCACGATGACGGTGTTACCCGCGAGCAGCGCATGCGGCAGCGACGCGCCAAGGATCGCGATCGGCCAATTGAAAGGGACGATGATGGACACGACGCCCAGCGGCTGGTACGACACCGTCGTCTGCACCGGGATCGCGTTGGGAATTGGCGGCAGCACCTTCGCCGCGTTGACTTCGTCGGCATGCATCAAAGCCAACTTCCAGCGAATCTCCAACACCAGTGAATCGACCCACGCTTCGAAGCGGATCTTGCCATTCTCCTGCGACAGGATCGCCGCGTCGGCGTCGCGGTTCGCGCCATCGATGCCGTGCAGAGCGGCCATCATCTTCTCGGCGCGCTGCTGTGGCGTGAGTGCGGCCCAGGCCGGATACGCGGCCTTCGCAGCGGCAACTGCGTCGCGGACATCTTCCGGCGTGGCTGCAGCCGCATGACCGACCACGACGCCCGGTTTGGCCGGATCGGCAATCGCCATCGTTTGAGAAGTTCGTCGTTCCTTGCCGCCGATGAACAACCCGGTGGTCACCGTACTCGACGTTGCGGTGTTCGCTGCTGTGGCCATGGCGTGTCTTCCTTTCGTGGATCTCCGAACGTACTGAACGCGCGTACGTTACTCCGGCTGCGCACGAACAGCCAAGGTCAGCACCTGGGTTACGTAACGCGCGGAGACGAACGAGGCCGGCCGTCTTGATTCTCGTGAGTAGTCGGCGTCATTGAGCAGAGTTATCCGCTTCGGGGATGTCGTTTTCTCGCCGGCCTCAGAGGGCGCTAATGGTGACGTAGTATCCGTCCGGATCCCGGACTGAGAACTCCGTTGTTTGGGTATTCGGATTGATATGCGGCTCTTCTTCAAACCGGTTGACGAGAGCCCGTGCTCTCTTCAGAGCCGCGTCGAAGTCGTCGACGCGGAAGAACAGGAGGAGGCCGTTGCCGGGTGGCGCCTTGTCCGGACTGATCAACGAGGGATGCTCGTGCGACCCCCACTGGTGGAGACAGAGCAAGACCGTTCCATCCGTATCTGTGATCTGGCCAAAGTAGTCATGCGCGGGAGCCACCTCGGCCTGGCCAAAGAGCGCCTGGTACCAACTGAAACTGCCGGGCACGTCTTTCACGCCAATGATCGTCCATGTGCGCTTCATCGCATTACCGTTGTCGAATTCAAGAAATGACACAGCCGTTGGAGCATCAATAGGCTAGGGAATACTCCACCAGACAGTGGAGAGATGTCTTGTAAATTTCGGCGCTGCGGCAGGCCTACCGAGAGTGAGGACCGACGGTGACGATGCTTCCCGTGACAGGCTCTTCATGGTGTGCCAGTTGAAATTCGTGATCCACCTTCGGGCTGCGCGCTATGGTGGCGACCGGTTGGTTCTACACTCAGCAGCCTAACGAGAGTGGAAACCGACTGTGACGATAGGAGCGATAAACGGCGGTGTTCGGGGCGTGAGGTTGACGCGATGCCGAATCTGCTTGGCGCGTCCGTGATCGCACCGTCCTGAATGGTCGCAGCTGTCCCTGCGAGGCGTCAGTGTGGGTGTGAAATCGAGCGAACTTTCAGGAACACATGCGCTGGCATTTCCGTTGCTCAGTCACCAGGCACCCCCGTAACGCGGATGTGGAGGACATTGTGGTCAAGGTGCCGTTCGTCGCAACGCTCATCGCCGCGAGTCTGGCGGTTGCTATGCCTGCGCACAGTCAGGTCAGCGTCTCGGTCAACATCGGGCAGCCGCCACCTGTGATCGTCGCGCAGCCGGTGCTGGTGCCCGTGCAGGCCTCGCCGGTTTATTACGCGCCCTCTTACGAGACCGATGTGTTCTTCTACAACGGCCGTTATTACACCGTCCGCGACGATCACTGGTTCTATGCCACGCGCGTCAACACGCCGTGGGTGGCGATCGCCGTCGGCAGGGTGCCGCGGCAGGTTCTCGCAATTCCGGTGACGTACTATCGCGTGCCGCCCGGTCATCTGCGTCACGTGCGCGGCGGCGGGCACTGCCCTCCAGGCCAGGCGAAGAAGGGCCGCTGCTGATGGTCACACCCCTGAACACCACGGGATAGATCCTGGTTGCGATTACGCTCGAGTGCGCTGTCCATGCGCCCGGCGCGTTCTACTCCGCCTCCGGTGGATACAACGGGAATGTGCGCAGCGGACTGTCCCACGCGCCAACATCCAGCCCACCGGGGTTTCCGTACACATCAGAGAACGCGACGACCACGCCGTTCAGCAGGGTCTCAATTGTCGTCGCGGTGACATCGTCAGGGTCCGGCGTCGTGAGGTTCGGCAGCGTGTCCGGGAATGGGCCGCTGACGCAGAATCGTGTTCGCGATCCGCGGACGATCGGCCGAAGTAAGCACGGATCATCGCGGTGTGTACACGGAAAGAGAGCCTGCAGTTCCGTCACCCTTATCAGCCCACCACTGCGCGGTCCGACACGCAGGGACGTCGGGAACATTAATCGTTCCTGCGGCGGTCATGGGCGACACCAATGTGCCGGAGATCGCCAGACCATCATCGCCGAGAAACGAGAAGTCGCCGGTGCGGACAGCCGGCGGCGGTCGGAGCGTCAAGGTCCCTGACTCGCCGCATGAGACACTGACAAGCGTACCGTTCCGAATCGTGAATCGCATGTCCGTCTCATACTCCGAACCGGCGTGAGCCACCCATTCTCCGTTGGCGTCGAAGGATTCTGGCGCCGCGAACGTGTAGGCGCCCTTCAGCGTCGTGAACAGGCCGCCTGGATTGGTGACGACCACGTCCACGGTTCCGGCAGCATGGGAAGGAATCCCCCAAAACAACACGGTCGTGCTGCTTTGCACCCAGGCCGGTACATTAACGTCGCCGAGCTTTACCGTGACGCCCGATTGGAAATCAGTGCCAGTAATGGTTCCCCACCCGCCTCCGACCGTCGAACTCACGTTTGGTGTAACGGCCTCTGCGTTCGGCTGGATTTCGATCGGTTTGGGACTTGGTTGCTGAACTGATGGCTGTGACGGCCCGGACGGCGCCGAGGGCGAGCTATGGTCTCCGCAGCCGACCAGCCCATGCGAGAGCATCAAGAGAGCGATCGCTGTTCGTGTTCTGTGCATCATCGGTCCCTCCTCTGTCTTGAAAGGCGGGAACCGGTGAGAAAAGGGTGAACTGCCTGTCTAACCCCGTGCCACGGAGACGATAGGCACATCGCTCAGCGACCGAGGTTCACCCGCAGGCGGAAAATGCGCGGGCCTTCATTTGAGGTTTCATGATCTCAGGCACTCGGCCTGCACGCGAATGCTCGAAGCAGGGGTGCCGCTATCAGTCGTCGCAGATGTTCTCGGGTGGAGTCCGGCGACCACGACGAAGATGGCGAGACTCTATGGGCACATTGGTGACGACGCTCAATGGCAAGCGATGCAAGCGACGGGCACCGTGGAAATCGAGCCGGGGTCCTTTGCGTTTCCCTTTGACGCTGGACGCACAAAGGAAGAAGGCGTCTCTAACTGATTGAAAAGGTTGGTGCGCCCAGCACGACTCGAACGTGCGACCTCCTGGTTCGTAGATTGATGCCGGTCTTGTATCTCGTTGATTCTTCGTGCCTGTAGCTCGGGTGCGATCACGCTGTTACTCGGTGTTCGGGAGCACATTGTTCATTGATTGTTCACTGGCCCACGTCTAACTACGTGATCTCGCACCTACGCACCTTGAGCCGTCTTCGCGTCAGCGGGGAGCGACGGTTGCGGTCACGCGAAAGTGGAGCTTCCGATGCTCCGTAGACGTCAGTGTTCGCATTGCCGGGCTAAGTCGATCCAATTCAGCCTGTGACAGCGCACGCGGGTATTGCAAATCCAACTCGGGGCTGGTCGGTGACACCTCTGACACTCCTACG
>DATCXH010001083.1:0-4834 GCA_036565925.1 Vicinamibacterales bacterium | reverse complement strand
CTGGTGCGACGCCTTGGCACACGGCTCGATACAGCGCGTCGTCCGCACGCCCTCGCCGCTATCGCGGTGCGACGCCGCGGTGGTTCTTGAAGAATCGCCACATGACACCGGTCGTGTCGATTTCAGTCTTCGTCCAGGTGTGCCCGAGGCCATCGATGCGGATCAGGCGGACCTCGGTTCCGTTGGCGCACCCGTCGTAGCGCATCGTCGACAGCGGACCTGGGGGGTCTTCGAGGATCGCGTCGCCCTTGCAGGCGTCGTGTTTCGCCCAGCTCGCGAGAGCATCTGGGACGCTTTCGAGCCACTCGGCGCCGCGGCCTTCGGCGTGTCCGTCGTACGGATTCTGCGGATCGGCGAGCCCGTGAAATGTGAGCACCGGAATCGGACGGCCGCTGCACGGACCGGGGAATCTGAGCCCGGATACAGGCGCGACCGCAGCGAGGCGCGACCCGAGCTGGCACGCGAGCAGCGACGTCATTCGTCCTCCACCAGAGAACCCGGTTGCGTACACACGGGTCTCGTCGGTGCAAACGCGTTTTGCGACGTTCGAGATCACATCCGACACGTACGCCACGTCGTCAGCTCTGTTGCTCTGAACGGGAACGTTCCAACGTCCACCTTCCGCTTCAAGCGTCGCGACGATGAATCGTTCGGTGGCGCTGAGCGTCTCGAGACCGCTGTTTCGAGCTTGCCCCGCCGCGTTGCCGCCGCTGCCGTGTAGATCGAGAACGAGCGGCAGACGCTGATGGCCGTCGTATCCAGGCGGAACGAATAATCGATACGTTCGCGGCCGTTGCCCCGAGACGAGTTGCTGCGTCGAAACACCTGCGGCGTGAGGCAACTCACAGGACGTCACGCTCTGGCCATGTGCGGCGGTTGCGCCGAGCACCAAGGCCAGAGCCACGACCATCTGCAAACGCATCGCGATCTCCTTTCCTCTCCTGAATCACGTCCTCTACGAAATGCTTCGCTGGCGTTCATCATTCGGACGCGACACGCTGTCCGACACGATCGTCGCCATCCTCGATCGCGATCCGGATTGGTCAGCCTCCCGTGAACACTCCCACGTTCAGCTCACCAATTGCAGCAGTTGCTCGCGAGTCGGACCGGGCACCGGCGGACGCGGCTGGCCTTTCAACGCTTCACGCGCCGCGGCCATGCGTTGTACGACGTCGGGGCGGGCGAGAATCTGCTGCACCGGCGTAATCGTTCCGACGTATTCGAGCCCCGCGCGAAACAGATCCGGATCGGCGATCAGTAACGACATCAGCGACACGATGCCTCGCGCCAGATCATTGTCAGGCGGGGGCACCTCGCGGTTCTCGCGAATCGCCTGCATCTCGGCGAATCGTGCACGGTCGAAGGCAATCTGCGCCCGGTACCACGGCGTGATCTCAGCCTCGGTGCGCCGATCGAAGTCTTCGACCAGTGCGCGCGGCTCATCGCCGCATGCGCGCAATGCATCTCGCAGCCGAAGCGCCTGAAGAAAGCCAACCGTCAGGCCGCGGCCAGCCGATGGATTCGTGCACGCCCATGCATCCGCCACGGCTGCGAATCCCGTCACCACCGGGGCTCCATCAACCACGAAACGGCGATAGCGATCCGCGATGCCGCTCATCGCGAGCACTGGTGTGTCTGGACGTCCATCGAGCCAATGCGCGTGAAGAGGACACGCCGCAATCACACGCGTCCATCGATCGTCGTGTCGAAGGTTCTTGAGCGGCTGGTCCCCGGTCGCGACAAAGATCGTGACGGACCAGGTGCCGTTGTCGGCTGGCAAGGTCAACAGCGATATCGACCCGAGCGCCGTGAGCCCTGCCGCGCGACGCTGCGGAACTGTCCCGCTGAAGAAGCGCGTGTAATACGTGAACCCGCAGTCTTCCTGCTCCTGGTACGGAGGACGCGCACCGATCGCCGCGAGCCACTGCGGGCTGCGCGACTGTCGTCCCGTGGCATCGACCACGAGTTCGGCGCGAAATTCCTCTCCATCCGCCGTACGGACGCCAGCGATGTGAGGAATGCCGTCCGCCGCTGACGGTCCGGTGAGGAACCCGGCGACAGATACGCCGCGGCGGATTGTCACCCGAGGCTCGCGCTGTGCGACGTCTGCGAAGACCCACTCACCAACCGGACGGCGCGCGGTGAGCGTCCAGAGCTTGTCGTCGATGGGACGAGGGGACCGGTCGCTGAAGACAGGCGGCAGTGGATTGAGGAGATCGAATTTACAGGCGCCCGCGCGACCGAGCGCGTCCTGAACGTCAGGCAGTTCTGACTCGAGCAAAAGGCGCAATCCCGGCATGAAGTTGTGCGGCTGCCGGAACTGGACCACCCCCTTGCGCTCCCAACGTTCCCAGGCAGCGTGTAGCGATGCGGGTGCTGGGTCGGCGTCGTGTTCGAGTACCGTGACCTCGTGACCGTCGCGTGCGAGCAGCAGGGCGGTGCCGAGACCGCAGATTCCACCGCCAATGATCACAATGGCCATGGACGGTCATGTTAATCGGGTTAATCGCGCCTTGTGTAGAGCGGGCCGCTCTGCAGGCCTTAATGACGAGTTGGAGATTAACGCGGAGCCAGCGTGAGGAGGCTACACTACTCGGTCACCAAACGCGGCTATCGTCATCCGCGTAGCATCCGCAACGGTAGGGGTTGAGCCATGAGCGAATCCACCCACATCGTCCCGGGTGAAGCCGACACCAGAGAGGCCTTCAAGTCGGTCACGCTCCGTCTATCCCGCGAGCGAGTGACCGACGATCGCCCGCTGCGCGATGTGCTCAAGGATGTGACGGCCAGCGCCGCCACCGCGCTGCGGGTGAAGCGAGTCAGCGTCTGGTTCTTCGTTGAGCAACCTCGGTCGATTCGCTGCGACTATCTTCATCAAGCCGATCGCGGCGAGATTTACGAAGGCGCCATCCTGCACGCCTGTGATTTTCCCGTCTACTTCACCATGCTCGAGAGCTCGCGCGTCGTTCGATTCGTGGACCGTGCCGACGATCCGATATCAGAGGAATTCCGTGCGTCGTATCTCGCGCCGCTCGGGATCACAGCGATGCTCGACGCTCCGATTCTTCAAGCCGGCGAGATCATCGGGATTGTCTGTCACGAGCACGTCGGCAGCGCACGCCACTGGACCGATCCTGAATGCGAGTTTGCAGCGTCGGTGGGTGACATTGTCGCGCGTCTGTACGCCGAGGCTGAACGGCTGCGCGCCGAGAGCGCGCTCGAGGTTCATCGCGCGCACCTCGTCGAGCTGCAACAGCTCGGCGAAATGGGTCGCCTTGCTGCAGGCGTCGCCCACGATTTCAACAATGTGCTGAACGCGGTCTTTGGCTACGCCGAGTTGCTCACCGACGCGGCCGGAGATGTGCCGCAAGTGAACCGGCTGGCGACCGAGCTTGCCAGCATTGCCGAACGGGGCCGTGGACTGGCCCAGAACCTGATGATGTTGGGCCGCGTCAACGCCAACCGCGCGCGCGTGTTCAACCCCGCCGAAATCGTCAACGTGTCGATGCCTCTACTCCGCGCCGCGGCCGGCGCAACCGTACGACTGGAAACCATCGTCCCGAAGAGCGCCAGCCGCATACTCATGGACCCGATTCAACTCGAGCGTGCGGTCCTCAACCTGGTGATCAACGCCCGTGACGCGATGCCGGCCGGCGGCGTCGTCACGGTGGAGCTCCGGGAAGAGACCGTGGGCGGCCGCAGCCCAGAGTGCCAGGCCACGTTCCTTGTGGTCGAAGTGAGCGACACCGGCATCGGCATGGACCGCGCAACCCGCGAGCGCATGTTCGAGACGTTTTTCAGCACCAAGGGCACGCCTGGACGTGGGCTCGGTATGTCGATCGTCAACCAGATCATCACGATGGCTGGCGGCTTTCTCCAGGTGGACAGCTCGCCGGGAGAAGGCACGCGCATCCGCCTGTATCTGCCACTGATTGCCGGAGACGAGTAAAACCGGCGCGGGCCCGTGAGCTGCTTCTCCGCGAACGTCGCAGTGGGGTGTCCCTACTACGCCGCACGATAGAATCGAGCGGTGTCGGCTGCATCGCACTCGGTCGCCTCCCACCTCGCGCTTTCGCCCGCGAAATATGACGCCCGGATTCGAACGCTCATCCCGCTCTACGACGAACTGATCGCGGAAGCTGCTCGTGCGCTCGGCCATGCCGCGCGTCCGGTGCGAACCATCGTTGATCTCGGCATCGGCACCGGCGCACACGCGCGTGCGTGTCTCGAGTCCGCACCCGGTACGCGTATCTGGGGCATCGATGCCGACGCCGCCATGATGGCCGTCGCCCGGGCGCGACTGGGTCGCCTCTCACGTCGAGCGACAATGACCACCGGCAGCTTCCTGGATACGGCGCTGCCGCAATGCGATGCGATGGTCGCCAGCTACTCGCTCCATCACATTCGATCATCCCGCGAGAAACTGGCGTTCTATCGCCGCTGCTTTCGCGCCCTCCGCCCCGGCGGCGTCCTGATCAATGGCGACTGTGCACCCTCGTCGACAGCACAGGGATTCGCGCGCGACCTGGATGTCTGGTTCACGCATCTCGCGAAGACATTCGGCGGCCGCGCGCGCGGACGACGCGTCTACGAGTCGTGGGCCGACGGACGTCTACGTGCCGCTCGCTGACGAGATCGATCTGCTCGAGCGAGCCGGGTTCGGTGTCGACGTGCCCTGGCGCCGCTCCCCGTTCGCCGTCATTGTCGCCTCGCGCCAGGCGTAGACGCCAAACAAGACGCGGCCGCACGGCGAGAAAGTTGCAGCGCTGGATGGTGTGCAGAACGCAGAGGCAACCCATCCTCCGACGACGCGCCACCCGCGAATCGTTCTCTT
>DATCXH010000069.1:0-9375 GCA_036565925.1 Vicinamibacterales bacterium | reverse complement strand
TGGCCGGCGGCCGTCGAGCGGGCAGTCGCTGCCGGTGTCGCCGACTACGACGAACGCGGGCGCCTGCGCCTCGTATCGCGATAAGGTGTAGTGTCCGGCTTCAGCCGGGCCCGGACCCGAACCCATGGCGCAGAAAAGCGAGCGCGAAAAGGCGCAAAAGAACATCGCGGATAACCGCAAGGCACTGCACGACTACCACATCCTCGACGAGTGGGAAGCCGGCGTGGCGCTGCTCGGTACCGAGGTGAAGGCGATCCGTGAAGGTCGGGTCAACCTGCGCGACAGCTACGCGCGCATCGACAAGGGCGAGGTCTGGCTGAGCAACGTCCACATCAGCCCGTACAGTCACACCGGCTACGACCGCCACGACGAAAAGCGCCAGCGTAAGCTCCTGTTGCACCGCTACGAAATCCAGAAGATGACCGGCAAGGTGGCGGAGAAGGGTCTCACGCTCGTCCCGCTGCGCATGTACTTCAAGAACGGCCGTGTGAAGGTTGCGCTGGCGCTAGCCAAAGGCAAGCAGGCGCACGACAAGCGCGAGACGATTCGCCGGCGTGAGGTCGATCGCGAGACCCGCGCCGCGGTGAAGAGCCGCCAGCGCTAGGATCCTTAGGACGCGGCGGTCCGCGCCGCGAAGCAGGGCCAGCCGAATTCCGCATCAGTGCCAGCTTGCTGGCGTTTGATTTCCGCGTAGATATGAATTTTGCGCGGGTCGGGCGTGAACTCCCCGACCTTGTGAAAGCGCGCGTCGAGGTATTTGCTGATCGCGGGGTACGACTGTCGAAAGTGTTCGAGCTCGTCTGGATCGACGAGCACGATCGGCACTGACTGACGCGCGAGGCGCGCGAGCACCGCAGGTTCGTAGCTCGACGGGTCGCGGAACACCGGAAGCAGAGCGGTTTCCCCGCCGGCAAAGGCACGCCGTGAGAACACGTTCATTTCAGGCGCCGACCACGTCATCAACAGGCGGTCGCCGGACTGCGTGCAATCGTGTACGTAGCGCGCCACCTTCCAGCTGCTTCCCGCCGGCCACTCGTTGGCCCAGGGCCACTCACGCGTGTCGTGAAACACGTCCCGCGCACGCTGCCAGACGGCACCAGGTCCATCAGCGATACGTGCTCGATTGAGCTGACTCGGGACGCGTCCCAGTATGAATGTGCCGGCGACGAACACGATCGCGATAACCGCGACGGCGCCACGCATTGTCAATAGCGCGAGTCGCTGCTGGGGCCGCGCGTGCCACGTCACGGCAAGGAGACACGCGAGAACTAATGGTGCCGATCCGTAGACATCCGCAGTCCGCTCCGCCAGCGACTCTCGCAGCAGTCCTGCGGCGCAAACGATCATCAGCGCCGATGCCGTGAGTGTGAACGCGTGTTCGCGGGTGATCGTGTCGTGACGGAATATCGCGACGAGTGTGATCGCGAGCAGCGGCACACTCCACAGCACGAAGAAGAGCGTGACGGAGACGTTGTGCGGACTGAACGCCGAGAGGAGACGCGGTCCGGCCTCGAGTCGGGCGAGGCGATCGAGCCCGAACGCAGCGAGTGTTCGCGATGCAATGCTCCGATCGTCAGGGATGGTCAGTGCTGTGCGATCGAAGCCCGAGGTGTCCTCGACCTCGCGGCGCGATACGAGCCGCGCCAGCGTGTCGCGAGCCGGAGGCTCGAGCCGGTACTTCCAGGTGCGTCCTTCGGCGCGCTCTGGTGCGCGCAGCTGTAATTCAGCTTCGATCGATTGACGTCGCTGATCGTCAACCTCGGGCTTCCAGCGCACCCGGATGGTCGGAAGTCCCGCCTCGTCGACGGGGCGTGACACGACCCAGCCTCCGTCGGGCAGGGCGTCGAAGGTCAGCTTGCCGAGGAACGTCCGGTTGGCTTCCGTGCCGCTGGTGGCCAACCCGGTTCGAAAATAGTTGATGAGGCCTTGCTGATACTGCACGTAGCCGAGATACGGTGCCAGGCACGCGAGCGTCAGGAGACCGAACTCGATCGCGCGCCTGCCCACGTCTCCGATCCCGTTGCGCCAGTGGGCACTCGCAACCAGGGCGGCTGCTCCCATCCCGACGTACACACCGTGATCGTGGCGAATCAGAAACGCGACCGCCGTCCACAACGCGACCACGGCCAGTCGGCCACGGGACGGCTGAGACAGATACCACCACGCGATCGCCAGGAACACGGAGTAGACCATGATCTTGGGATGCGAGTAGAGCCGCGGGTAGATCAGCACCTGCAGCAGCGCCGCGCTCGCGCCAATCAGAAGCGAGCCGGTGACGCGCGATGCCAGCCAGCAGGTGATGCCTGCACCGACCGCGAGCGAGGTCAGCACCAGGACCACTTCCGCGAAGAGCGATTCTCCGAGAACACGCTGCGCTGCGGCCGAGAGGACGACGGTCAGCGGAACACCTTCTTCGGTGTAGTCGCGGATCGGCAAGTCGCCGGCGAGCATGGCCTGCGCGCGGGCGAGGTGGACGAAGTGATCGTTGCTGAAGCCGCTGAGCGAAACGAAGCGGTACCCGAACGCGAAGATCGCGAGCATCATCGACGCGACGATCAGCAAGGATCTGTGCGTCGTGGTCGAGATCCGCGTGTGGCTCATGAGTTGACCGTGCCGGACACACTACCTAGAATGAGGCGTTGATTCGATCTTGCTTTCTTCCATTCCATCAGCCGCTGATTGACGAGAGTGACGAGCGCGCCGTGCTCGACGTGCTCCGATCCGGCTGGATCACAACGGGTCCCCGCACAAAGCAGTTCGAGAAAACGCTCGCGGCATACGTGGGCTCGACACACGCGGTTGGTGTGAACTCGTGTACGGCTGCGTTGTCGCTGGCGCTCGAGGCGGCGGGTGTCGGTCCAGGCGACGAAGTCATCACCTCGCCGATCACATTTGCCTCGACGGCGAACGTGATTGTACACCGGGGCGCGAAGCCGGTTTTTGTCGACGTCGAGCCCTCCACGCTCAACCTCGATGCCTCGCGTCTCGAAGCGGCGATCACACCGCGGACGCGCGCGATTGTCCCGGTCGATTTCGCGGGACACCCGGCCGATCTCGACGACATCATGGCGATTGCGCGGCGGCACTCGCTGGTGGTGATCGAGGACGCTGCGCACGCCATCGGCGCTGAGTATCGCGGGCGTCGAGTCGGCAGCGTGGCCGACATGACCGCGTTCTCCTTCTACGCGACCAAGAACATCACCTGCGGCGAAGGTGGCGCGCTCACGACCGACAACGCGGCGTGGGCCGATCGCATCGGCATCATGGCGCTGCACGGGATCAGCCGTGACGCGTGGAAGCGCTACAGCGCTGAGGGGTATCAGCACTGGGACATCATCTACCCCGGTCACAAGTTCAATATGTTCGACTTGCAAGGCGCGCTGATCGAGTCGCAGCTGGCGAAGATCGACGCCTTCTATGCGCGCCGCGTCGCGCTCAAGGCGCGGCTCGACGCCGGACTGCGTGACATACCGGAGCTCGGGTTCCCCATTGAGAAGCCGGGCATCAAGCACGCCTATCACCTGTATCCGATCATCGTCCGCACCGAGACCCTCACCGCCGATCGGGATCAGGTGATGAATGCGATCCAGGGCGAGAACGTCGGGGTGGGCGTGCACTTCCGGGCTGTGCACCTCCAGCCCTACTATGTGCAGACATTCGGGTTCCGGCGTGGTGATTTCCCTCACGCCGAGTACTATTCTGACCGGACCATCTCCCTGCCGCTCTATCCGCGAATGACCGATCGCGATGCCGACGATGTCGTCGAGGCCGTGCGATCGGTGATCGCGAGATTCCGGCGGTGAGCGCTCCGCCTCGACCATGAGCACGACACCAGAGGTTCAGAATCAGCAGTTCGGTCTGCGGCGCGGCGCCGAGGAATTTCCGCTGATGCTGGTGATCTCGATGATCTATCCGTGCAATTTCGGTTGTCCGAATTGCCCGTACACGGATGCCAATTCCGAGATTCGCCAGTTCTATCACCAGCACGACGGCGATTTGTTTCCGGTCGATCTCTGGAACAAGCTGGCCCTCGAGTGCGGAGAGTACGGTGCGTGGATGCGCTGCACCGGCGGCGGCGAGCCAATGCTCCACCCGAAGATGGTGGACATGATCGAGTTCGCGAAAGGCCGTGGCGCCCGCGTCTGGATGAACACGAATGGCAGCATGTTCGGTCCAACACTCGTCCTGCGTCAGAAGCTGGAGCGTATTCTCCGCGCCGGCATCGATCTGATCGAGTTCTCCATGGATGCGGGCGATGCGGAGACGTACGCCGTTGTCCGGCCACCACATCGCGGCGGGCCACCACGTGATCCGGCCAAATGGTGGAAGAACGCGGTGGACAACGTGAAGGCTGCGCTCCATCTCCGGCGTCAGCTTCGCGCGCAGTCCCGGGTCGTCGTGTCGATCATTCGGCAGGAGCAGATCGAAGGGAAGCTCGATGCGGCGATCGACTTCTGGCTCAAGGAGGTCGGCGTCGACGAAGTCATCACGCGCAAGTTCCTGTCGTGGGACGACAACACGCACATCCAGCTGGGCAAGTCGCTCGATCCGCACTTATACAAGTCGCTGCCGGCGCAGCGAGCCGAGCCGTGTGTGTGGCCGTTCGAGCGCCTGAACGTGGACACGCTCGGACGCATCGCGCTGTGCGGGCAGGACATCTCATTTCGCACTGCGGAGCTGTTTCCGAACGCCAACGACGTGTCGATCAAAGAGATCTGGCAGGGCGAGCGTTTCAACTGGTACCGGCGGCTGCATCTCGAAGGGCGTGGGGCTGAGGCGTTTCCATGCCGTGGTTGTTCGGCGTGGTTCGCCGGCGTCAGAGATTGGAATCACGGCTGGCTCAAGGTGCTGAAAACGTCCGGCGATCATTTGCGGCAAGTGATGGAGCAGGACCTCGGCGCCGAAGTGGACATTCATCAGCCAGGCGCGCGCGCGCCGCGCGCACCGACATCTTGAGCGACCCGCATGCGGCTGCACCGGTGGACGTAAGGCTCGTGCCCCTCGACCGGACGCATCTCGTGCTGACCCGTGCGTGGGCCAACGATGCCGAGCTTGCGCGATTGATGGATCGCGCGAGACCGGTCTTTGAAGACGAGCACATGGCCTGGTTTGCTTCATTGCAGGGCCGCGAGGACTGCCGTTATTTCGCCGTCGTTGAAGGGTCGGTGCACGTCGGCAACGTGTGGCTCTGGGCGATTCACAACCGCCACCGCAAAGCCGAAATCCGCATCGTCATTGGCGACGCCGGCGCGCGTGGCCGGGGTGTGGGCACCCGGGCGATTGATCTGATATCGCGCTACGCATTCGAGCAGCTCCGGCTGCATCGCGTCTACGCCTACGTGCTGGCGCTGAACCCGCGGGCACGGCGGGCATTCGAGAAAGCCGGATTCGAGCTCGAAGGCACGTTGCGCGACGACCGCAGCGTGGGCGACGGCTACGTCGACAGCTATCTGCTATCGCGTCTAGCGTAAGCCAGTGTTGTACGATTTTGTTCACCCCGAGCTGAGCCTCCATGCACAGGCCCTGATGCGCGCCGCGTACGGCACGCTGATGGTGCTCACGCTGCTGCAGGCGCTGCCCGAAGCCCGCCGATTCTTTGTGAGCGAACGATGGGCCGGCTATGCGAAGTCATCGCCGCCGGTCGACGCGGTTCAGAATCCGTTCGTTGCCTCACTCGTCCTGGCGGCGTGGCTGGCGGCGGCAGTCGCACTGGCGTTCGGCTGGTTCAGTCCGTGGCCGGCGCTCGTCAACGTTGCCTTCTGCCGCTACTTCTTCGTGCACATGCGCTGGAAGAGCCTCACGCGCGGCATGGGCGCACCGGGATTCATGTCGTATTGGACCGGTCTCGTCGTTTTCCTGCTGGAGTACACGACCCACCTTGCGCCCGATATCCGCAATCTCGCACTGCTGGTCGCCCTCATCGATCTCGCGCTCATCATGTTGTCGGCCGGAATCTACAAGGCGACCGCCGGCTATCCGCGCAACCAGGGGATGGAGCTCGGGCTATGCAATCCGATGTGGGGCTACTGGTGGCGGCAGTATGCGACGCTTCCACCGAACCACTGGATCATCTGGACGCTGAACCAACTCGCGTGGGGAACCGAGGTGGTGCTGGCGATCTGCATCCTCATTCCACCGCTGCGCGAGATCGGCGGGCTGCTGCTCGTGTTCAGCTTCGCGTTCATCGCCACACAGATTCGGCTCGGGTTTCTCACGGAAATGGTGATGGTCTGCGGTCTGCTGTGTGTCGCGCCTGGCGGCGTCATCGACGGCTGGATCGCGACGCTCGTCACGGCACCGGCAACAATCGCAGTGACGTCCGGTCCTGCCATTGTGGTTGCGAATCGCGCGCTCGACATCGCGCTGTGGGTGTATCTCGCATTGCTGCCGCTGGCGCACGCTGGCCTGTATTACAACTTCTACGCGCGTCGACGTTTGCCCCAACTGCTGCAACGCGCGCTCGAACGCTACACGAATCTGTTCGGGATCATCATCTGGCGGGTGTTCTCGGTGGATCTCGTCAACTTCTACGTCCGCATCTTCGCGCAGCCACGCGCCGGCGGCGACCGGCGTCTGGTCGGTCAGCTCGGCACCTGGCCGCGCTTCAATCATGTCGGCGAGATGATCTGTCTGACGTCGGTGTTCACGACACTCAAGTACTACCCGAGCAACGCAGAGATCTTTCGCGAGCGGATTCTTCGCTACGCGCGGACGCTCCCGCACGACGCCGGCGACATCCTGGTGTTCGAGTACCTGTCGGTCGTCAAAGATCACGGACGCTTTGACTGGGTGCCGACCGCTGAGTACCGCGTCGATCTGGCAGACGCCTCGATTGACGAACGCATCCTCGAAGCGGGATTCTCGCCGCGCAGCGCCCATCCGGCATCGCCGGTTCACGAAGGCGCCACGCCTGGCAGTTACGCACCCGCGAGGCCGAGCTGATCGATGTGCGGCATTGCCGGCGTCTTCGGCCGGTCGGACGAAAAGGTCGTGGCGCGAATGCTGGACGCGCTTCACCATCGCGGCCCCGACGATGGACACATCGTGTCGGGACCGAACTTCACGATGGGCACGCGGCGGCTCAGCATCATCGATGTGGGTGGTGGTCGCCAGCCCCTGACCAACGAAGACGGCAGCGTCTTCGCTGCGCAGAACGGAGAGATCTACAACTTTCCGGCGCTGCGGCGCTCGCTACTCGAGGCCGGGCATCAGCTGCGCACGCACACCGACACCGAGGTGCTTCCGCACCTCTGGGAAGACGTTGGTGAAGCGCTTCCCGAGCACATTCAAGGCATGTTCGCCGTGGCGGTCTGGGACGCTCGCCAGCAGACCGGGTTGCTCGCGCGCGATCGGATGGGGAAGAAGCCGCTCTACTACTGGCAGTCAGGCGGCGCGCTCTACTTCGCCTCTGAGCTGAAGGCGCTGCTCACGATTCCGGGATTCTCGAGACGGCTCAATCGCGAAGCGCTGCATCACTTTCTCGGCTACAAGCACGTGCCGCACCCGCTGACGATCTTCGAAGGTGTGTCAGTGCTTCCGCCCGCGCATCGATTGCTGTTTCGCCCCGGTTCTGAGCCGGCGATCTCACGGTACTGGACGCTGTCGTTCTGCCGCTCGAGTCCCGTGCCCGACGAACACGAGGCGGTCGATGAACTCCTGGCTCGCCTCACGACCGCTGTCCAGCGCCGGCTGATGTCGGATGTGCCGATTGGATTTTTTCTGAGCGGCGGTATCGACTCGTCGCTCACGGTGGCACTGGCCGCCGAACTCGCACCTCGAATCAAGACCTTCACGCTGACGTACTCCGATCAGGCGACGACGGTCGGCAAGGAGGGCGATCGACAGTGGGCACGATGGGTGGCGGAGCGATACGGTACCGAGCATCACGAAGAAACGATCTCGTTCGCGCATTATCCGGAAACCCTCCCGCAGATTCTGCGCGCCTTCGACGAGCCGTTCGCAGGGGTGACCTCCACCTACTTTCTCTCACAGCGGATTGCGCAGTACGTGAAGGTCGCTGTTGCCGGAGATGGTGCCGACGAATTGTTTGGCAGCTATCTCTCTCATCGCCTCGCAGCGGGAATGGAATCCTCGCCGATCGTCGCGTCGCAGCCTGACTGGATGTGGCGATCGAGTCTGCTGGTGTTGAGCGACGAGGAGAAGGCTGAGTTGTATTCACCCGAGGCGCGTGCGCAGGCGCTGTTCTCAACAGCCGAGCATGTGCGAGGCGCCTTCGACAACCTCACCGGCACCGACCCGCTGAACCGCATGCTCGAAGCGGAGTGGCACGGTATCTTTCCCGATCAGGTCCTGACGTTCGTGGATCGTCTGTCGATGGCGCATTCCCTCGAAGTCAGAAGCGCTTTCCTCGATACCGATGTCGTCGAGTTCGTGGCCTCGCTGCCTGGCTCGATGAAGATCGGTGGTGGACTGACCAAACGCCTGCTCAAGCTCGCGGCGCTGCGACGCTTCCCTGAGCAGATGGTGCATCGGCCGAAAGAGGGATTTTTGATGCCCATCACTGAGTGGATGCGAGGTGACCTGCGGCCGTGGGCCCGTGAGACGCTGGGTCCGTCGCGGCTGTCGCAGCACGGAATCTTCTCGCCACCTGATGTGCAGGCGCTGCTCGATCGCCTCGATGATCCCGGCTGCGACTACCGAACGGTGAACAAGGTGCTGGGGCTTGTCATCTTCCAGCACTGGTTCGAAATGTATCTCGCATGATGTCCGAGCCATCGGCGGTCGTACAGCAGACAGCCGACCCAGCTCGCGCGTCGGCCGACATTCTCCCGGGCACCGCCCGCGTGACGTTCAGTCTGTCGATGCTCGGGTGGGCACTCAACGAGGAGGAGAGTCTCGGTGCGTATATCGATCGTGCCGGCGCGTTTCTCGCGGCGCTGACTGATGATTTCGAGCTGATTCTGGTAGACGACGGCAGCACCGATCGCACGTGGGCGATTGCGCTGGAGTATCAACGCACGCGGTCCTGGCTGAAGCCGTATCGGAACGAGCGGAATCGTGGAGCCGGCTATAACACCAAGCGCGCTGTGTCGCTGGCAACCAAGCACTACGTGTTCTGGCAGACGGTGGACTGGTCGTACGACCTTCGATACCTGGCCAAGGCGCTGCCCAGACTCAATGAGGTTGATATCCTTCAGGGCGTCAGAACCAATGCGCTGACCGTCGAGAGCATGGTCTATCGCTCCGACACGGCGTACAAGGGCGTCGTCTCGCTGGCCAACTACTGGTTGATTCGACTATTGTTTCGGCTGCCGATCAGTGACTACCAGAACGTGACGGTATACCCGCGTCAGCTGATTCAGAGCGTGTCCCTCGAATCCGAGAGCTCGTTCACGAATCCAGAGTGTCTCCTCA
>DATCXH010000317.1:0-4976 GCA_036565925.1 Vicinamibacterales bacterium | reverse complement strand
ACCGCGAGGCGCAACGAAATCGATCGATCCCAGGCACCAGGAGCTCCTGTCGGCGTTCATCAGCGCGTCGCGGTCGGGCGACATCGAGCGACTGACCCGCATGCTCGCCAGTGACGCGCGACTCGTCACCGATGGTGGCGGCAAAGTGCCGGCAGCACTCAACGTTATCGAAGGCAACGATCGCATCGCGGCATTCCTGGCCGGCGTCGTGCGCAAAGGCTTTACCGACGATATGTCGGTGCGATTCGAGATGGTCAATGGCCTGCCGGGATTGCTCATCCTCGGGCCGAACGGGTTGGTGCAGACCAACGCGTTTGAGTTCGACGGCGACGCCGTGACCGCGATCTACATCGTCCGAAATCCGGACAAGCTGAAGCACCTCGCGCTCTCGTAACGGCCGCCTTTCTAGGCGGTCGTTCCCACCCAAACATTTTCCCCTCGTAACCGTCAAAGGATCCGTTCCGGCGCAACCTGCGCTTTCACGAGGGGTTTGACATGCATGTAACCAACCGATTCCCCCTGGTGACATTGGGTATCGCGACAACGTTCGTCATCGCCGTGCTGGCGTCCGCGTCTCCCGGCGCCTACGGTCAGGAGCTTCCGCTTCAGCTCACCTGGGTCGATCGCGAAGGCAAGGCGATCGAGCAAGTCGGCCCTGCCGGCGCATACCGTGGGCCGGACATATCTGCCGATGGGCGAGTGGCCGTTCACCAGCACGACCGCCTCGGCGGCGACATCTACCTGCTGGACAGCAAAGGTCACATGACGCGCTTCACGACCGATGCGACTGGTACTCAGGAGAACTCGAGCCCCATCTTTTCGCCGGATGGCACGCGCATCGTGTTCGCGTCGCTGCGAAACGGCAAGTGGGGGCTATATATGAAGGCGGTGAGCGGTGGACGTGAGGAGCTGCTCTACGAATCCGGCAGTCGAAAGATGCCGATGGCCTGGTCGCCCGATGGCCAATACATCATCTACTGGATCGCAGGCGGGACCAGCCAATGGGTGATGCCCGTCAAGAATCCAAGCGCGGCGCGGCCGCTTCACGATCGACAGAATTTCCACGCGCAGATCTCGCCCGATGGCAAGTGGGTGGCCTTCAACTCGCAGAATCAGATTTACGTGAAGCCGTTCCCCAGTGGCGAGGGACTCTGGAAGGTTGGCCCCGACAACGGCGGCTTCTTTGTGCGATGGCGTGGCGACTCGAAGGAGCTGTACTTCCTGAGCAGGCCGACGTTCGGTCAGATGATGGCCGTGGAGATCAACGCGAACGGTTCAACGCTGGAGCCGACGAAACCGCGAGCGCTGTTCGAGAGCGGATACGCCAACCTCAATCACCCGAGCAACTATCACACCTACGCGGTGTCCTCTGACGGCCAGCGCTTTCTGATTCCGCGTATTGCGCCCTACAGCCTCACTGTTTTCGATCGCGGCGGCACGGTGGTGCGGACGCTGGACCGCGGTGTCTACACGTCACCTGCCTGGTCGCCCGACGGCACGCGCGTTGCCGTCGTCAAGGACACACGACACCTCTGGGTCGTTGACGCGAACACAGGTAAGGGCGTCGAACTCGCCGAGAATCAGCCAGAAGAGATCGTGACCGGAGTGGTGTGGTCGCCTGACGGACGGCAGATCGCGTATCACGTCCGCAGGATCAATGAAGAAGTGTTGTACCGAGTCGGCGCCGACGGCACCAGCAAAGCCGAGATGGTGTTCAAGCTGCCCGGTTTCGGGCTGGCGTTGAATGACTGGTCGCCCGACGGCAAGTACCTGATCTACTACTCGCAGCAGCTTGCCGGTAATCGGTTGTTTGCGCTGCCGGTGACGCCTGACCCGAAGCCGATTGAGATCATGAAATCCGACATGGCGATCAACGCCGCGCGCATCTCGCCGGACGGGCGCCTGATCGCATACCAGTCAACCGAGACGAACGAGTCGCCGAAGCAGGTCGTGTACGTCAGGACGCTTGACCTCGCGGCTGGCAAAACGGGCGAGACTGCCCAGCAGGTGAAGGGCGATCCGAGCTTCGGAATGGGGCTGGGCATTTCGTGGAGGCAGGACGCGCGAGAGCTGTACTACCTCGCACCCAAGCACGCAGTGATGGCAGTGGACGTCACCTCCGCGCCGGCGTTGCAACTGGGAGCGCCGCGGATGCTCTTCACCGTGCCCGACGCAACCAACGACGCGCAAGGGATTGGCCTCAACTGGGGCAACGTGGCGCGCGACGGGCAGCGCATCGTGTACTCGGTTGCACCGAAGGGCGCGTCAGCTCCGACAGATCCTACCTTTCAGCTCGCGCTGCTTGATCGACAGGGCAAAGTGTTGCGGCGAGTCGGGCCAATTGGCCGCTACGGACAGACGGCACTCTCACCGGACGGCACGCGCATCGCAACCAGATGGTTCGATACATTCCAGCCGGGCGGGCGATCTGACATCTGGGTCGTTGACATCGCCTCTGGTAAGACAACGCCGATCACGAACGACACGCCGCCGGACTTCGCGCCGATGTGGTCGCCGGACGGCAAGCAGATTTACTACGTCTCCGCACGCACGGGTGGGTACCAGGGGATCTATCGTAAGAACTCGGATGGCACGGGTGAGGCGGAGTTGATCTATCGCTATTCTCCAGGCGCGCCGGTGAACCTTCGGGACATCTCCGCCGATGGCAAGTATCTTCTCTTCAACTCGGGCGGCGTCATCCTTGTCGTCGCGATGGCGGGCGATGCGCAGAGTCGCAAGGCGATCGAACTGTCGCGTGAAGAGTTCCTGGTGAATGGCGGCGTGCTCTCGCCGGATGGAAAATTGATCGCGTTCACGTCGAATGAGACAGAAGCCTTCGAGCTCTATGTGCGTCCGTTCGATGCCGCGACTGGCGCCCCGGTGGGCGACACAAAGTATCGAATCTCGAAGGGCGGCGCCGGAGGGTTGATGGTGTGGCGCGCCGACGGCCGCGAGTTGTTCTACATCGCCAACGAACCCGACCTCAAGATGATGGCGGTTGACATCTCGACGACCGGCACGGTGCAGCCGGGAACACCGAAAGAACTATTTGCGGTCCCCGGCGATGCGCAGGGCGATCTCGGGACGACGAGGTACATCAGCCGCGACGGTCAGCGATTCGTGTTCGTTCTGCCGGCTGAGACTGCGAATCGTTAGGCGATCCGTAGAGGCGGGTCTTCAGACCCGCCCCTCGTTTGATCGGCTCAGTGCGTCGAAAGCAGCGCGCCGAGTTCGGCCCTGATGTTGTCAATCGGGCTGTACACGAATTGCGTGCCCGACTGATTACCGCCCCACAGGCCGCCAAGAAGCTTCACGCTGCCGCCGCTCTCGTCAGTGAAGACGGGTGAACCGCTGTCGCCGCCCTGGACGATCACGCCGGTGCTGGTCACGAACGTTTGGCAGAGCAGCAGGATCGTCGAACCCGACACGCTTGTATTCACGCACGTATTGCTGACGGTGCCGCGAGTCCAGCCAGTCGTCCGTCCCACCTTGTTGGCCGCCAAGCCTTTTGTGACGTTCGCTGCCTCGATCTCCCCAGTGATGGTGAAGGTCGAATTACTGGAATTGATCTCCAGAGAGCCGAGCCCGGTCGTTCGCGCGATCCTGCCGACCATCATCGATCGCTGATTTGACGATTGGCTGAAGTTGGCGTCCGACCGCCGGCAGCGGCGGCTCTTCGGGCAGCCTACGCCACCGCCGCGCACATAGGCGGGGTCTGCGATCTCCGTTCCGATGATGTCGCTGCCGACTTGGTCCAGCGGCTGGTAATACGTGGTGCCATCCACGGCCCCTTGGTTGTCGCTGCAGTGAGAGGCGGTCACGAAGCCAGCGGTACTTCCCAACAAGGCGGGGAAGCCCAGGCTGCATAGATACTGTGAGAACCGGATCTGCAGACCACCGACGATCGACGTGGACCTGTCGCGCAACGAGGCGAGCGCGACGATTGGCTCGGTCTCGACGATATCGACGGAGTCAGCGTCCACACCCAGCGCGCGAAGCCTGCCGCGGACCTGTCCGGCGACGCCGCGATTCAGCACGCCGACGACCAGCCGGTCACGCGTCTCGTCGCCGTCAGTGAAGACGACGCCTGGTGTCTCGAACAACGGGAGTAACCTCTGATGCCGGTTTTCGAGATCGGACCGGCCCTGCGCTTCGAGCGCTGGCGTCTTTCCTATGAACGCCACGGCGATCGCCGCGAGCACGAGACCGAGCGCGCTTCTCCACAGATTCTTTCTGGTCGTCATTGCACACTCCCGCCTGAGTCATTAACGCGAACAGGGACCGATCGCTGGGCACAGCGGACGAACATGCTATCGGCGCGTGCTCAGACAGCCTTCACTGGGGATGGGTGGGTTGCATGATGCGCCGTTGCGTGATGACTTTCAAGGGAAGATGACGCGTTGATCGAAGAATCGTGCAGGCGTGGATAGAATCGACACCGCTATGTCCGAATGGCTGTCCCGTGATCTCGCATCGCTGATTCATCCGCAGCACGATCCCGCGGTTCAGCGCGCCGGTCGTGTGTGGGTCCGCGGCCACGGCGCGATGCTCGTGGATGCCGATGGCAAGGAGTACATCGACGGCCTGGCCGGACTCTGGAACGTCGTCCTCGGTCACGGCCGGCGTGAGCTGGCCGACGCGGCGCGCGAGCAGATGGAGACGCTCGGTTACGCATCCGGGTATGCCGGCAGCTCGAACCCGCGGGCGATCGAGCTCGCCGAGCGGCTTGGGCAGCTGACGTATCCGAACATCAATCGCTTCTTTTTCACATCTGGTGGGGCCGAGGCCAACGAGTCTGCGATCAAGGTCGCGCGTTCGTACTGGAAGCTGCGCGGCCGCCCGGGCAAGACGAAGGTCATCTCACGCGAGCTTGGATATCACGGCACGACGCTCGCTGCGATGAGTGCCACGGGGATCGCCGGATACTGGCCGCTCTTCGAACCACGAGTCCCGGGCTTCGTTCACGTGTCGCCGTT
>DATCXH010000748.1:0-4509 GCA_036565925.1 Vicinamibacterales bacterium | reverse complement strand
CCAGCCGAGCGCGCGCGCGGCAAGCGTCAGCGTCGTGAGCGTGACGAAATAGATGATGCCGCCGGCCAACGCCGTCGTCGGCCTCTGCAGTACATAGATGAATCGTCGGCTCAGCCAGTACAGCAGAATCAATGGCGCGGCAAATCCTGCGGCCATCAGCGCATGACCTATCGTCGCAGAGGTGCCACTCGCGAGGAGCACGACGCCGCCCCCCGCCAGCGCACAGCCGAGGACGGTCATGACAGCCGCGTGCAGGATCGCCTGTTTGCGGCAGTACGTCCCAGGTTGCGTGTCGTATAACGTCGTTCGCAACACAGTGGCGGGCTCGAGGATCACGGCGTTGTGCAACCCCGCGACGATCGTGAATGTCGTGAAGGCAAACACGAATGCGCCGTACTCGACGGCGGGCAGGGTCGCCGCCATCGTCAGGTTCAGCACGAAATTGCCGCCGGCAAACAATCCCTGCTCGGAAATTGCGGTGGTGAGACGCCTCAGCAGTCGAATCAGCGATGTGGTCACCGAGTGTTGGTCGCCCGCGGGTCGTGTCGACCCACCAACCTGGACGAGTGCCGCGTCCTGTGCGCGTGCGACGCTCACGCGGCCTCCCGTCTTTTCTGCAGCGCCGACTCGTACACACGAGACAGCTGCTCGTAGTTGCATTCGGCCGTATAGGTGCGTTCGAATGTGCGGCGCGCCGCGACGCCGAGCGCAGACCGTCGTGCCGGATCGTCGGCGAGAGCATTCACGGCATCGATCAATTCACTCAGGTTGCCCGGCCGGAAATGTCGGCCTGTGACTCCGTCGCGCACGATCTCGCCAATTGACCCGTGCCCACTCGCGATCACAGGGAGCCCCGTGGCGAATGCCTCGATCAGCGTCATCGGACAGTTCTCGTACACCTCCGATGGGAATACCAGGAACGCAGCGTCTCGCATCAACTCCATCACTCGGGCCTTTGGCTGCGGTCCCAGCCACTCGATGCCACCGGATGCGCTTGCGCTGCGCACGAGCCCTTCCAGGGGACCCGACCCGACAACCTTCAGCGGCAGCGTGCCGCCGACGACGGACCAGGCGCGCATCAACAGATCGATGCCTTTTTCAGGCGACAAACGGCCGACGTACAGGGCGTAACCTCCGGCGTGTGCGCCCGCGCCAGGATCGTCATCGAGGAAGTTGGGTTTGACGACAAGCCGCTTCGCTGGAATGCCACCGGCCAGGAATCTGGAGCGTGCGAACTCGCTCAGCGCAATGTAGGTGTCGACGTGCGAGGTCCATGTTCCGGCCATCGCATGCAGCGACAGCATCGCCGCAGTCACTCCGCTGGCCGATCGACTGTTGCGATAGCACTTGTGCGCGATGCCTGGCCACGGAAGCGACTTCGTGACGCAGTCCTCGCACGTCCGCCCGTCGCGAAAACACAACGCATTCAGGCAGACCAGCCGGAAGTTGTGCAGGCTCTGCACCACCACCGCCCCTTCGGCATGTGCGGCGTAGTAACCGGCCGGCGAGATGATTGGAAATGTGTTGTGAAAATGCACGACGTCTGCGCGGATCTCGCGGCAACGGTCGCGGAGATGACGGTATGAGGTCCGATTCCAAACGGTTGCCGCGGCGATCGCGAGCGGGTTGTGGTGTGACAGGTCGCGGTTGTCAACAGTGACCCGCTCAACGCGATGCCCGTGCGATTCGAGCAGCCGCCCTTCCGCTTCGAAGACATCGTCCTCTCCGCCGGCGTGGCGATAGCGATTGTGCACGAGCACCACAGTTGGTCTGTCCACCTTGAGCTCTCCTGTTAGGCACGAACGGAGCCGTATGTGCGCGTGCCGAGGCCGGCACCGACCAACACGCCGACGGGCGTCATCACGAACGGGTAGATGATGGCGTTATCTGTAATGCAGGCGATCAACAGTCCGCTCAGCGCGAGCAATGCCGCAAGGTAGGTCGGCGCGCCGCGATCACTGCGCCACTGGGATCGCGCCAGATTACGCAGCAAGACGCCGAACATCGCCACGAACGCGAACGCCCACAATGCAAGACCGATGAACCCGTGGTCGTGCCAGATGCGAAGGTAGTCATTGTGGGGATGAGCGACACCGGGGATCCTGCTCGCCGCGGCTATGCTCGATCCAACCCCCTGCCCCACAATCGGCGCGTTCATCGCGGAGTCAGTGACTTCAGCCCAGATCTTGCTGCGACCCGACGCATTCACCGCGACGCCGCCGATCTCCATGCTCACGTCGCCACTGAACATCCGATCGGCTATCGGCGTCGCTCGTGCCAGCACCAGGAGGACGATGGCCGTCGCGGCGACAATTGCCGGCCCCCTCACGACAAACGACCGGGCACTTTTGCGGAACTGCAACAGGACAGCGATCCCCATGTACAGGAGCGCGATCGCGGTAGCCATTCGCGACATGCTCAACGCGATCGCCATGAGCCAGAGCCACGCAAGGACGACGCTGCGACGGCTGCCCGCATGGGCCTGGGCCACGTGCCAGCTCAGAACCGGCAATCCGAGGAGGCCAAACGATCGCGCCCCGATGATCCACAGGTTCGAATCACTGGGTAGGCCCTGCAATACCAGGCACGATATGGCGAGCGTCAGCGCGATCGCGTCGATCCAGCTGATGCCGCGCGCGATCGCCCTGTCGGCGAGCGAGGGCATGCGTGCGGCCAGTGCGCCGCACAACAGCACGACCAACCCGAACAACCCGTAGACGACCAGGTTCTGCAGCCCAGCGATCGTGTTTGGCGCCCACAGGACGCCCACCCAGGCCCAGAGGAGAAAGGCGCCGTACGGCACGAGCACATAAACGAGACGACGTGGATATGTTCGGCACGCAGCCACCCCTAGTAACGTGATCGCGACCTCGACGAGGGTCAGCGCACCCATCCCGCTCACTCGTCCGAGACTGACGAGCGACGGCACATCGCACAACGCCGTCACCGCGAGCAGCAACGCAATCACCTGATGCAAGCGAATGCCCGTGCGTGCAGGACTGACAGATGTGGACGTGTCAACGCGCATTCGAGGCCGCTCCCGTTTCGATCGTGTTCTGCGGAACCGTCGGCATGTGCTTCCTCACTGTCCGCGTGCAGGTGTGAGTCGAAATCCCCGCTGACTGCCACCGATGATGCCGGTGCCCACAATCACACCGGCCTCGTTGATATCGCGTGCTTCGATCAGCCGCCACCCGGACGTGGAGGGAATCGCCGCGTTCAAATCGATAATGCGTCCCCCGCGATAGAGCGTCGCGTGGAGCGAGCCGTCGCCGGCTTCGGACGCGCCGACGATATCGCCAGGTTCGTTGACGCCGTAGGCGAAGCTTTGACGGCCGCCGGGCAACATGCCGAGCGCCGTGAGGCGTCCGCCTTGGTACACGAACGCCTCGCTTTCGCCGCTGCGGCGCTGCGCGAATCCGGCCACGAGTCCCCTGTTGTTGATCGCGACCGGTGTGGTCAGCGTCCCGCCGAGCGTCCCGAGGTCCTGCGCGTCGCCGCCTTGCTGCACCTGAAATGCGCGATGACTCGCATAGTCGGCGTGTGACTCCGTACTGTAGAACCCGACGAACGTCCCCTGGTCATTGACCGCCGTGAGGACCGCATCTTCGCCGCCGAATGTGCCGAGGTCGGTGATGCTTGCATTGCTGAACAGGAACGCTCGTGTGCGTGCCGCCTGGTGCTCAGTGGCCTGTTGCCGGTATCCGACGACGTCACCGCGCGCATTGACGCCGGTCCCGGTGCTGAAGGGTGCCGCAAAAGCCGTATCGAGACCGGTGAGATCGATCAGGCCCGTCGTGGACGAGGTGACAAAGGCCCGGAAGTCTCCGAGCGCGTTTTGTGCGCGACCAGTGACGGTGCCGAAATCGCTGATGGCGTAGGCCAGGCTGTCGCGCCCGCCGAATGTCCCCACCTCGACGAGCGACCCGTTGTCGTAAATGAATCCGCGAGTCGAACCATTCGCGGTGGTGGATACGCCGACAATCTGCCCGGAAGCATTGATGCCGTAGGCGCTGCTTCGACTGCCACCGAGGGTTCCCAGATCCATGACCGTAAAGGATTCGTTCTGCGCCACAGTCGGAACGACCCTGAGCAGCGTGCCCACGACCACCACCGCGAGAGCCAATCGGCGATAGTTGCCAGTAGTCATCGGCGCCTCGGTGTAACCGTGTCTCGGATCAAGGTGGCGCGAGGCAATGGCACCGCTGAGGCGGTCAGCCCAGTCGCCACAGCGAGCCGTGGCAACGGTGTCGTTATCGCTGCCGCCGTGACGAACGTCGTACCGTTCAGCACGATCGGGCCACCAACATCCGCAACCGGCGGGTCAGATGTGAGAGTGGCCGCGACAACGAGCGCGGCGGCCTGGACGTTGAGCACAGGCGTCCCTCCCGCGAGGCTTGCCATTTGTGCGGCGGTCAGCGCCACGTTCCATTCGCCCAGGGCATTGATGTCGCCGTTCGCGCGCGTGTTGGCAGCTCCGCTGACGAGCACGTCCGGCAGCCCCGCGAC
>DATCXH010000690.1:0-8119 GCA_036565925.1 Vicinamibacterales bacterium | reverse complement strand
CGTAGGCGGCCGGGATCCGGGTCGCAGCCGACTTGCCGTCCGGGCGGAAGCCGATGCCGTCGATGTTGACCTCGGCGTCGTAAAAGCCGGGACCCCAGCTGAGGAGCACTTTCTTGAGCGTGTCGATCGCCGCTGGGTCGCTGGCCCCGAGCACCTGATTGGCCATCGGCGCCAAGTTGGGCGCGAGCGAGACGATCAATCCGACGTTCAGATCCTCATTCGGCCAGCCGTCCAGCCGCTTGCCGATTCCCGGGGCGAACGAGTTGTCGACCGTCGAGTGGCAGAGTGCGCAGGTGATACCGATTGAGCTGAGTGAGCCGCCGCCCGCGTCGAAGAAGCCCTTGACGCCGACGACCGCGTTCAGCTCCAGGAGCGCGAGTGTGTTCGCAGGACTGTCGAGATCGAGCTTACCCTGCTTGAGCATCGCCTGGAGGTTCCCCGGGAGAGCATCGACGTCGACCTTCATGCCGGCGACGGTGAGGGCCGTTTTCGGGCTGACTCCCGGACCGACGCCTCCGAGGGCGGCGCCCTCGATTGCCCTGTGGAGCTGGAGCACGCCGCCCCAGTAGTCCTCGTCGCCGAAGGTGTCGAAACGGAAGATCTCCTTGCCCTGTTCAAATAGCCCGGCCAGCGCCTTCGCGCACTCTTGGCCAGGCTGATCGACCGACTGCGGCTCGCACGCGCCGGGCCTATCGTCGAGGGGCCCGTTGCCGGTCTGCCCAGAGGGTCTCCCTTGCTGCTCCGCCTGTGTCGCGGGAGTGAGCCCCGAGAGTGCGAACGCCATCGCGGCAACGGATACGAGTGAAGCTGCACCAATGAGTCGCATGAGCAAACTCCTCTTTCCCGCTGATGACGTGAACCGAACTACGCGTTCCCGCGCGCGACAGCGTTTATGCAACGTCCGGCAAATTTCGCCAATGACGCGTTTGTACCGTCTGGCGATACGGTTGTCTCAATCAACGCGTCGCCCGTTCAGCTGTGGGCCATAGGTTGAGGCAGGACGTGCGATTCACGCTGGCGTCGTGCGATAGCTCCTCAGGTCAGGATCGCTGCGATCATCGCCGCTTCGCGGCGGGAAGAGCGAACGGCGAATTCTATGTGCGCGCGGACGTGCGTTGCCTCGAGGTCGCGAGCTGGTACTGACCCGCGAAGAGCCTCAGGTCTTCAGCTCCGCACGGGACTGCAACAACTGCAGGATGTGACCACGTGTGACGATTCCCTCGAGACGCCCGTCGGTGACGACGGGGAGTTGGTTCACATCTTCGCGAGCCATCGTCGTGACCGCCTCCGTAACAGGCGTGTCCAGCCCGACCGTTTTGAGCTGGTCGAGTGGGCGCATCACATCACCTGCGGTTACCTCATGCCAGTGGTCGCGCGCGACCCCGCGCACTTCGTTCGACGTGACGAGTCCCAGGACACGGTCGGCGCGCTTGACGACAATGCATCGCCGGCCCGTGCGCAGCAGCAGGTTATCGACCAGCGACTGGAGGTCGAGGTCGGCGTTGACCGTGACGCAGTCGTCGGTCATCACGTCCCTGACACGGACACCTCGCAACCCTTCGGCAATTGTCACCTGCGCGTAGCTGGCCTGAGCCGCTGTCAGGAGGAACCATCCGATGAACGCCAGCCACAGCCCGCCGAAGCCGGCATCGGTGAAGAACTGCAAGAGGCCCCATCCGATGAAGACGGCCCCGACCGCCTGGCCGACACGCGCGGCAGTGCGAGTGGCCCGATCCACGTCGTCGTAGATCCTCCACAACAGCGCCCGCAATAGGCGTCCGCCGTCGAGCGGATAGCCGGGAATCAGGTTGAACAGGGCGAGCACCACGTTGATCGAGCCGAGCCACCCCAGGACCGCGCCGATCGGGCCGCCTGTACCATCATCGACGGACCATCCCAGCGACGACGCAATCCCGATGCAGACAACGCCGATTACGAGGCTCGTGATCGGACCGACCACCGCTACGACGAACTCCGTCCTGGCGCTGGTCGCGTCCTTCTCGATTTGCGCCACGCCACCCAGAGCGAAGAGCGTGATGGAGCGAACGGGCAGCCCCCGTGTTCGTGCAACGATGGCGTGCGACAGTTCGTGCGCCACGAGCGTGACAAAGAACAGCACGGCGGTGAGCACAGAGATCACCCAGGTGGTCGGGGCCTGCCAGTCGGGCTGTGTACTGCGGAAATGCGCCGCGAGCGAGACCGTGATCAGAGCGGCAATGATGAACCAACTGTAGTGCAGCCCGATCGGGATCCCGCTGACACGTCCGAGAGGGATGCTGGCGGGCATGACGTGTGCGGCAGACCTGTTCCTCATAGCCCCCCCTCTCACACGTTCAGGTTTCCGCGGTCCGAGGTGCGGGCTCGATCCAGCCGCCAGTGGTCGCCGCGATCCGGTCGGCCTCGGCGGGTCCCCAGCTGCCGCTATCGTATTCGTACAGCGTCTCGTCCCGATTCAGGATTGGGTCCACGATGCGCCACGCTGCCTCGACGCCAGCCTCGCTCCCGAAGAGCGTGTGGTCCCCGCGCAACGCGTCGCCCAGGAGGCGTTCGTACGGCTCCATCTCATCGCCCGGATGCCGGTGTTCAATCAGACGGACATCCTCGCCGATCATCGCTTCGCCGGGCGCCTTGATTCGGGCGGTCAATGCAATGGAGACATCTGGGCTCAACTGAAAGCCGATCTCGTTGGGATGCGCTGCCTGCGAATCGAAGAGAGTGTGCGCCGGCGCCTTGAACCTGACGTGCACCTCGGTGACGGTGGCCGCCAGCCTCTTGCCGGTGCGGATCAAGAATGGCACCCCTGTCCATCGAGGGTTGTCGATCGCGAGGCGCGCAGCAACGTAGGTCTCGACGCGCGAATCGGGCGCGACCTCGTCTTCGGTGCGGTACCCGCGATATTGCCCACGGACCACCTCGGAATCGCGCAGAGGCTGGACCGCCTTCAGCAACGCTACTCTGGCGGCGTCGATCGCCTGGCCGTCACTCCTCGTCGGCCGGTCCATCGCGAGGAGCGAAAGGACCTGCAACAAATGATTCTGGAAGACGTCTCGAACGGCGCCGACACTCTCGTAGAAGCCGCCACGGCCGCGCACGCCAAAGGTTTCCGCCATGGTGATTTGCGCGCTCTCGACGTACTCGGCATTCCAGATCGGCTCGAGAAACGCGTTGGCGAACCGGAAATACAAAAGGTTCTGGACCGGCTCTTTGCCGAGGAAGTGATCGATGCGGTAGACGGCCGGCTCCGGAAACGATTGGTGGATGGTCGCGTTGAGAGCCTTGGCCGACGCCAAATCACTACCGAATGGTTTCTCCACGACCACACGGGCCCGCGCGGCACAACCCGACCGTGCCAGGCCCGATGTGACGGTACCGAACAGGCTCGGCGGAATGGCCAAATAGAACAGGGGCCGTTCTACCGAGCCAAGTGCCTGCCGCAATCTGACGAACGTGGCTTTCTGCTCGTAGTCGCCGGCCACGTAGGAAAGTCGAGTCGCGAACCTGTCAAATGCCTCGGGGTCCAGACCTCCGTGCGCGGAGATACTCTCTCTCGCTCGTGCGCGCAGTTGTTCTACCGTCCAGTCCGGCTTCGCCACGCCGATGACCGGGACATCCAAATGGCCATGGCGGGTCATCGCCTGCAGGGCGGGGAAGATCTGCTCGTAGGCGAGATCGCCCGTTGCCCCGAACAACACCAATGCGTCGGCGTGGGCGTCAGGTGCCGTCTGTCTGACCGCTCGCACAATATTGTTGGCACTCATCGCGGGCCCCAGTCGTAGGGGCGCTCCTGAGCAAAGACCACGCCCGATACAAACCAGTTCGCCGACATCGCCGAGAGGATCTTGTTTGAGAGAGCCATCGTGCTCCTCCTTGCCTGGCCCCATCATCGACATGTTCTACATCTCTTCGGCGTCATTCTGTGCCTGGCCTCATCCTGGACCGATGACCATGATGCGAATGATCCGGATGAGCGGGGCCGGGTAGACGCCAAGGAAGACCAGCGTAGCGCTGAGCGTCCAGAGCGTGAGGCCTGCGACCAACGGCAGCCTGGAAGGCTCGCGGCCAGCGGACGCGGCGATCGCTGGCTCCATGAACATCGCGACGATGATCCGCAGATAGTAGAAGAGGCCGATTCCGCTCGTCACCATCATCACGATCAGCAGCGACCACAGGGCGGCGCCGCCGGCGGCCATGGTCAGATAGAACTTCCCGACGAACCCGGCGGTCAGGGGGATGCCCGCCAGCGACAGGAGCATCGCGGTGAAGATCGCGCAGAGCCACGGGCGGCGCGCAAAGAGACCTCGATACTGGTCCAGGTGCTCCGCCTCCCTGTCCGCGCTCGACAGCACGGTGACGACGCCGAAGGCGCCGATCATCGTGACGAAGTACGCCACCAGGTAAAACGTGATTGCCGTAACCGCCAGGGTTCCACTCGCGAGGAATGCCACGAGGAGGTAGCCGAGGTGCGCGATCGACGAGTAGGCGAGCAGCCGTTTGACGTTGTCCTGTAACAGTGCCAGGAGGTTGCCGGCCACCATCGACGCGATCGCGAGGATCACGAAGATCAGAAAGACCGAGTGATGGGCGTGCACGTCGATGATGGTGAAATAGCGCAAGAGCACGGCGAACATCGCGCCCTTCGAGACGGTCGCGACGAACGCCGCCACCGGAGCCGGTGCGCCCTGATACACATCCGGCGTCCACAGATGGAACGGCACGAGCGCCAGCTTGAAGCCGAACCCAACGATGACCAGCCCGACCCCGACGAGCACCACAACGCTGCCGGGCGCGTCAATCGGCATCGACGTCATGCGCGCGAATTCCATTGTCCCGAGCGCAGCGTAGACGAGCGCCATCCCGAATAACAGGAAGGCGGCCGAGACGGCCGCGAGCACGAGGTATTTCACAGCCGCCTCGATACTCTGCTTGCGCGTACGCGTGTACGCGATCAAGGCGTAGAGCGACACGCTCAGCAGTTCGAGGCCGAGAAAGAGCGACGCGAAATGGGTGGCGGAAACGAGGACGATCGATCCGAGCGCGGCGAGTAGCAACAACAGGTAATACTCGTCGCGCTGCTCGTGCCGGCGCTCGAGGTAACCGAACGATAACAAGATGACGGCGGCGGTCGCAGCGAGGATGAGACTTGTGTAGAAGCGCGCGTAGTCGTCGAACACGAGCAGCGCGGTGGCGCTGAGCGGAGGCGCGATGTCCGGTCGCAGCAACGTGAGGAAGGCGACGGCGATGCCCGCGAGTGTCAGGGCGACCGTGATGCGGTGGCTCCGATGAATGCAGAGGACGATCAGCACCGCGACCACCGTGGCGCCGACCGCTATCAGCGGAGCGAGCAGGGTCAGCGTATGGGCTGTCATGGGGCTCCCGGCGCCGCTCGAGATGCCGTCGTGAGATGGGTGATCACGGGGGCAGCGGCGTCCATCACCGGTTGTGGATACAACCCGAGCCAGGCGATCGCGACGACGAGCGAGGTGACCATCGCCATTTCGCGCACGCCCAGATCCCGAATGCGCACCGGCTCGCGCACGGGCCCCTGGAACGCGGCTTGGACGAGCCGTAGCGCGTAGACCGTGGAGATGATCAGCCCACTCGATGCGAGGACAGTCGCCAACGGGTTGACGCGATAGGTGCCGGCCAGCACGAGGAATTCGGCGATGAAGTTGCCGAGGCCTGGCAGCCCCATCGATGCGAGCGCGAAGACCATCGTCATGCCGCCCATGCGCGGCACGGCCGCCCAGAGGCCACCCATCCGTCCCATCTCGCGCGTGTGGATCCGCTCCTGCAACGCGCCCACAAGGATGAAGAGCGCGCCAGTGCTGATACCGTGGCAGAGGATCTGCAGAATGGCCCCCTGCATCGCGAGCGTCGTTCCCGCAAAGATCCCGATCAGAACGAATCCCATGTGGCTGACGCTCGTGTAGGCGACGAGCCGCTTCAGATCGGTCTGGCCGAAGGCGAGGACCGCGCCGTACACGACGCCGACGACGCCGAGCGCGATGGCCACTGGAGCAAAGCTGGCGGCCGCGCCCGGGAACAGCGGCAGCACGAAACGGAGCAGTCCGTACGCGCCGGTCTTCAGCAGCAGGCTTGCAAGCACGATGCTACCCGCAGTGGGCGCTTCGGTGTGCGCGTCGGGCAGCCACGTGTGCACCGGCACGACGGGAAGCTTCACGGCGAAGGCGCCAAAGAACCCAAGCATCAGCCACCACGCTGTCGTTGGGCTCATTGACGTGCCGACGAGTTGGAGATAATCGAACGTGTACGTGCCGGTCGCGCGCCCGTGTACGACGTACAGTGCGACGATCGCGATGAGCATCAGCAGCCCGCTGATCTGCGTGAAGATGAAGAATTTTGTCGCGGCGTAGATGCGGCGCTCGTGCCCCCACATCCCGATGAGGAAATACATCGGGACGAGCATCATTTCCCAGAAGAAGTAGAAGAGGAACAGATCCAGCGCCAGGAAGACGCCGATGATGCCGGCCAGCACCCACAACAACTGGAGGTGAAAGAAGCCGACCCGATCCTGGATCTCCGTCCACGATGCGATCACCGCCATGAGGCCGAGGAACCCGGTGAGCAGGACGAGCAGCAGGCTCAAGCCATCGAGGCCGAGATGGAATCGGATGCCGAGCGACTCGATCCACGGGAGATCGATGTCGGCGAGCCATGGCTGGGTGCCCGGCACGCGAACGGCGCTGGACGTTCGTATCCAGAGCGCGATCGCGAACACGAGGTCGATGCTGATCCCGGCGAGCGCAATCCATCGCGGCCACCGGTGATTCCAGCGATCGACCACACAGGCGACCGCACCGGCAACGACAGGTACGACGATGAGCCAGATCAGCATCATGAAAGCATGACGATCGTGGTGATGACGAGTGCGCCAACGGTGAGGCCGGCCGCGTACCATCGAACCCGGCCGGTTTCGGTCTCGCTCAACGCGCGCCAAGCCGTTCGTGCGCCCCAGGCCAGTCCGTCGTAGACGCGATCGATCCCGTCGCGCTTGTCCACGGCCGCAAACCAGATGAGCGGCTGCACGAACACCACGTCATAGAGCCGGTCGAAGCCCCAGCCCGTGTACCAGAACCGGTGCAGTGCCCGGAGCGCCGGCGATCGCGTGAGAGTGGCGAGAGCGGGGCGATGGCGCAGGAACAGCGCCCAGGCGACGTAGATGCCGGCCAGCGACACGATCCCGGCGACGATCTGCAGGCGCGCCATCTCAGTGGCGCGTGCTGGGAGATTGACGACGGTCGGCAGCACGGACTGCATGAACGTGCTGAAGTACGGTTTGTCGCCGAGCGTCGAGGGCAGCTCGACGAACCCGCTGATGATTGCGAGCACCGCTAGCACGACGAGCGGCACGTTCAGACGCCATCCCGGTCGTCCGGTCGGTCGCCGCTGCAAATCGCCGAAAAAGGTCAGGAACACCATCCGGAAGGTGTAGACAGATGTGAGCAGGGCACCGACGAGTCCAGCGAGCCAGAGCCACGGGCCGCCGAGGACCGATGACCATGTCTCGAACAGGATCAGATCCTTGCTGTAGAACCCGGCGGTCACAATCGGCAGCGCGGCGAGCGACGCCGATCCGATCAGGAACGTCCAGAACACGACCGGCAACTCGCGGCGCAGACCGCCCATCTTGAACATGTCGTGCTCATCGTCGAGCCTGGCGATCACGACGCCGGCGCCGAGGAACAGCAGTGCCTTGAAGAAGGCGTGGGTCATGAAGTGGAAGATGGCGGCAGACCAGGCGCCGACACCGAGTGCGAGAAACATGTAGCCGATTTGGCTGATCGTCGAGTACGCGAGGACGCGCTTGATGTCGGGCTGCGTGAGGGCGCTGCAACCGGCCAGCAGCAGCGTCGCGGCGCCGATGATCGCCACGGCGAACTGCACCGGCGGGGCGAGGGTGAACAGCACGTGCACGCGCGCAATCAGGTAGACGCCCGCCGTCACCATTGTCGCCGCGTGGATGAGCGCGCTGACCGGCGTCGGACCGGCCATCGCATCCGGGAGCCAGGTGTGTAGCGGCAATTGTGCCGACTTGCCGACCGCGCCGCCGAGGAGCAGCGCGGCAACGGCGATCGGCAGCGCGGAGCCGATCGGCCAT
>DATCXH010000443.1:0-11309 GCA_036565925.1 Vicinamibacterales bacterium | reverse complement strand
CGCTGCCGCTCGCGCATAGGTATCTTCAACGTGGGGGCCGCCCTCGCGGCCCCGCTCCGCATTTGCCTCTGGCACGGTCGACGCGTATCACCGCGGGAATCGGTCTCGCAGTCATCAGCGCAGTGGTGCTGAGCGTGACCGGCAACCCGTTCAGCGTCTTTCATCGCTCAACGACTGACATCGAGGCGTACTTGCGGACCCAGACGCCGCTCGGCGCGTCCCACGCGGACGTGATCGCATGGCTTGGCGCCCGTGATATCACGCCGCAAGTGAACAACGCGCGGATCCGGCCTGGCTCCGACTATCCAAAAACGTCTGTTGGCGGCGCAAGTTTCATCCACTCGTCGATCGCCCACTACGGGTTGCCGCGGGTCGACGTCGAGGCGTTCTACATCTTCGACGACAAGAACAGGCTGGTGGACATTACGGTTCGCAGGACCGTTGATGGTCCGTGATCAATCAACGCCGAAGTGATAGGCAGAGAGTCTGAGACCCGTGAACGTGTCGTTGAACGCGACGACGGCACTGTCCTCGCCGGCCGCGCCTGACGCCACCATCAACGGGATGAGATGTTCTTCGCGCGGATGCGCCGCACGTGCCGCGGGCGCGGTGGCCCAATGGGTCAGACGCTCGTCCCGTGCATCGGCATCGAGCGTCATCGTCTCCTGAAGCCAGGCGTCGAACGTCTCGGCAACCGGCGCAGCGCGCGGGTCACGGAACGCGCGGAGGTTGTGGAACGTCATCCCGCTGCCGATGATGAACACGTCCTCGTCTCTGAGCGGCGCGAGTGCACGGCCGAGCGCGATGTGCTCCGCCGGATCGAGCCCACTCTTCAGCGAGAGCTGAATCGCCGGCACATCGGCTTCGGGATACGTCAGCTTCAACGGAATGAAGGTGCCATGGTCGTAGCCGCGCGTAGGATCGGCGGCGTTCGCCATGCCGGCTTCGTTGAGCAACTCCTGTACGCGTGAGGCAAGATGTGGCGCTCCCGGCGCCGGCCACGTGATCTCATACGACTCCGGCGGGAACCCGTAATAGTCGTAGAGCATCGGCGGATAGTCCGATACCATGACCGTCGGCACAGGTTCTTCCCAATGCGCGGATACGACGAGCAGCGCGCGTGGCCGCCGCGGCGGAACCGATCGGACAGAACGAAGGTAATGCGCGAGGCGCTCGACGTCCTCGCGCGGGAAGCCCATCTCGACGAACGGCCATGGCCCGCCGCCATGCGGCACGAACACCACTGGCATACGGCGCGCAGTGTCGTTCATGCTTCTGGGTTCCCGCTTCCCCGAACCGAACCCCGAACATGAACACGAACCACGAACAGAGAACCACTAACCGTGAACGACATGGTCGCTATGAATCGTATCCAAGCGCCTTCCAGATCATCAGGCGCTGCTCTTTGATCGGATCGTTGACCACACGGCTCTCGGTGTTGAAGACCATCGTCGGCCGATCGGTGGCGTTGAACGCCGTCCAGCGCGGCATCTTCGGCTGATTCGGATTGCCGGTCTTCGCAAACGCGATCCAGGTGTCGCTGACCTTGTCGGCCAGCGCCATTGCTTCGGGCCCGCCACCGGTCAGCCTCGTCGCCGCCTTCACGTTATCGAACGCGAACGGAATCTCGATGGTGTGCGGCGACTTCAAGCGGCCGCCGTCGACCGGGGTCTCCCAGCGGAAATAGTAGAGATACACAGGAGCTTTCCCGAGCGCCGCGCGGCGCTCGGCGATCTTCATGACTGGTCCGCTGTATCGATAATCGCTGGCGATCAGGAAGTAGATATCCGACGGTGACGCACCGGCATTGATCTGCTGATATACACGGATGGCTTCGTCGGCGTGATTGCCGAGCAGCTGGCGAATGCGCGTGCGCATCACGCCATCGGTCAGCGAGAAGTCGGCCTCCTGTGCACCCGACGTCAGCTCGGTGCGCGTCGAGCCGAGCATCACCGGTACATCGGATGAAATCGGCGATGCGGTTGGATGGAACGGATGCTTCGGGACGACCACGCCGTCGACGAGCGGAGAGAAGCCCTGCGTCATCTGGTCGACGTTCATCTTGCGCACGACGTCGAAGTACGCCGACATCAGGCGCTCGAGCGGGGCGCTCTGCAGGTCGCGGACGCGGTCCTTGGGGATGCCGAGCGTGGTCATCAGCTCGCGTGCGACGCGCGTGCCCTGATCCGCCTCGACGAGCCGCAGCGTCGCGCCGCTCTCGATGACGGCGCGGTGGAACAGCCCCTTCGCAGACGGCATCGCCAGCAGCGTGGCCACCTTCCTCCCGCCACCGGACTGGCCGAAGATCATCACGGTGTTGGGATCGCCGCCGAACTCGGCGATGTTGTCGCGCACCCAGCGCAACGCCGCAACGATGTCCATCATGCCGACGTCGCCTGAGGAGGCGAACTCCGGACCACCTGCTTCTTCGAGCGACGTAAAGCCGAGGACGTTGAGACGATGATTGACGGTGACGACAACAACGTCACCGCGCCGCGCGAGATTGAGTCCTTCGGTCACCGGAGACGATCCCGATCCGGTCGCGAATCCGCCGCCATGACACCAGAACATCACCGGGCGCTTGCGGTTGTCGTGCACGGCCGGTGTCCACACGTTCAAGACGAGACAGTCCTCGCTCTCCGCAGGCAGACCAGCGGCAGCGACAGCAATCGCCGACGTGGCACGTCTGGCTCCGGGCTCGCTCTGCGGCGCGCTCGAACCGTACGCGAGCGCATCGCGTACGCCGCTCCACTTTGCCGGCGCCGCCGGCGGCATGAAGCGATTCTTCCCTGTGGTACTGGCGCCGTATGGAATGCCCTTGAAGACTTTGATGCCGTTCACCTCGACACCGCGCACGCGCCCGTACGTCGTCTCGGCGACGACTTCGCCTTGTGCGAACGCGGGCCAGCCGAACGATGACGCCGCAACGATGAGACCAGAGTGTTTGAGGAACTCTCGACGTGAAGTCATGTGGTCTCCTAGGCCGCGCGAGGCGGCGTTTAGATCAGAGAGAGATCAGACTTTTCCCTGGAGGCACGCGAAAAACCGGTCTTGCATCATCTTGGACACGTTGCCGATGAGCCGCTGACCCAGACGCGCGATCGGTCCGCCCGTTTCGACGGTTCCCTTCACATCCACCATCGTCGTCGCACCGTCGGCGCGCAGCGCAATCGCTGCGTTGCCCTTCACGAACCCAGGCTTGCCCTGCCCTTCTACGGTCAGGCGATAACCTTCATTGGGGACCTTCTCGGTGATCTGCACGGTGCCCTGGTAACTTCCGGTGATGGCGGCGAGTGCGATCGTGAGCGACGCGCGATAGCGGTCGTCGCCGATCGGTTCGAGCTTCTCGCACCCGGGAATACACGAGGCGATGACCGCCGGATCCATGAGCAGATTCCAAACCCGTTCGGGTGGGCCATTGAAAGTGTATGAGCCGGTGATATCCATTAACGTCCAGCTAAAGTGTTCAAGTGTAGCGCCAGGTCAGCCAGATTCGTCAGCGTCCGTGCCGGCAAGAAATCGTCGACGTAGGGCAGCGCCGCCTGCAGTCCGCGCGTCAGCGGCTCATAGCCGACAGTGCCGATGAGCGGGTTCAGCCAGATCAGCCGATGACAACTGCGCTGCAGCCGTGCAATCTCCGCCCGGAGAACCTCGGGATCCCCCCGGTCCCAGCCGTCGGAGACGAGGAGGACAACCGGGTGTCCGCGCAGCGCGCGGCGGGTCCACTGTTGATGAAACTGACGGATCGCCGGACCGATTCGTGTGCCGCCTGACCAATCAGGGACCGCCCGCGACACCGCACTCACCGCTTCGCTGATGCGTCGAGCGCGCAACTGCATGGTGATCCGCGTCAGTTCGGTCGAGAACAGAAACGCCTCGACGCGCCGCTGCCGTCTCGTCAGCGCGTGCGCAAAGTGCAGCAGCATGCGCGAGTAGCGTTCCATCGAGCCACTCACGTCGCACAGCAAGACGAGTGGCCGCGGCCGGATTCGTCGCGTGCGACGGGGCAACTCGATGACGTCACCGCCGGTCCGCAGGCTGCGTGCGAGCGCACGACGCAAATCGATCCTCACCCCACTGCCGGCAATCCAGCGGCGTGTTCGCCGTTCGCCCGGGCCCCATTCCAGATGCTCGAGCGCGATGCGTGCGCGGGTGATCTCATCCGCCGTGAACTCGCCGAAGTCCTTATCGGCCAGCACGCCGACGTCGCTCCACGTCTGCATCATTTGCGGTGACGAGTCGCTGTGGTCCGTGGAATCGATCTCGCCAAGCGGGACCCACTCACCCTGACTGTGGTCGCGAGCGCGATCGTCTCCTGATTGACCCTCGCCCTTGACCGACGTGCTGCGACCGACGTGCGCGCGCCAGAAGACATCGAACGCGCGATCGAAGATCGCCAGCTGATCGTGACGATGGACGAGGAGCGCGCGACAGGTGTGATAGACCTCGTCGCGTGACGAGAGATCGATGTGCTGCAGCGCGTCGGTCACGTCGATCAGTCGTCCGACGTGGACGTCGATCCCGGCTCGCCGCAGCAACCGGCCGAAGACGATCAAGTTGCGCTGAAGATTCGACATGGGCCCGGCGGCTCTAACGACCCGGCGCTACGAGATTGCGTAGCTTCAATACCGTGTTCCAGTTGCGCGCAGTCCCCCGCGTGCCGAGCTTCTTCTCGATCAGTGCGCCGGTCAGCTTCGACCGGCCGATGCCATCCGGATACACGATGTAAGCGCAGCGTCCCTTCGCGCGCACAACTTCTCGGCCGACGATGGCCTTCTGCAATGCCGCGACGTTCGCCGCACTCACCTCGTCCTTGACGATCAGCGCCACGAGATGACTTGGATCGTCCTTCGCCTCGCGCGGGAACGGGTTCGCGTCCACGATCGCCTGCCACTCCTCCGCAGTCCGTACCAGGAAATCGGTCTCGAGTCCAAGTTGCTTGGCGGCCGCACGCTCGAGCGCCTGCTCCAGCGACATCGTCGTCTTCGCGCCACCTGTGAAGACGATGTTGCCACTCTGCAGGAGCGTCTGTGCGTCCTTGAAGCCCAGGCCAATCACGAGCGCCTTGAGATCGGCCATACCAATCTTGTTGTGACCGGGCAGATTGACGGCACGCAACAGGGCGACGTGCTTCACGCCTGCGCCATCGCGAGGCCGACCAGATTGTTGAGCGTCTGGCCGCGTACCGATTCGAGGTCCTCTTTCGTTTTCAGCACGAGACCGAGTGTCTCGTTCACCGCATCGGGATCGAGCGCCTGGCGATCGAGCGCGACCAGCGCACTGACCCAATCAATCGTTTCCGACACACCCGGCACTTTGTAGAGCTCCTGACGACGGAGGCTCTGGACGAGGTGCGTGATCTGCTCGGCAAGACGCGCGGAGGCGCCAGGCACTCGGGCGCGCACGATGGCCAGCTCCTTCTCGAACGTCGGGTACTCAATCCATTGATAGAGGCAGCGACGCTTCAACGCGTCGTGCACTTCTCGCGTGCGGTTCGAGGTGAGAATCACCAGCGGCGGTTCTTTCGCACGCACCGTGCCCAGTTCGGGGATCGTGACCTGGAATTCGGCGAGCAACTCCAGCAGGTAGCCTTCGAACTCCTCGTCGGCTCGATCGATCTCGTCGATCAGCAACACCGCCGGTCGCGTTCGAGCCGGATCGATCGCCTGCAGCAGCGGTCGCTTGATCAGGAATGTGTCGCTGTAGAGCTCGCGATGCGCCTGCTCGCGGCGCAGATCGCCGGCGGCATCGAGGATGCGCAGCTCGAGCAGTTGGCGCGCGTAGTCCCACTCGTAGACCGCGTGACTGATGTCGAGGCCTTCGTAGCACTGCAGGCGAATCAGGTCGGCGTCGAGCGCAGCGGCAACGGCGGCCGCAAGCGACGTCTTGCCGACGCCGGCTTCACCCTCGAGGAACAGCGGTCGCCCGAGGCGGAGGGCAAGAAACAGCGAGACGGCCAGGCCCTGGTCGGCCACGTAGCGCTCTTCGCCGAGGCGCGCGCGCAAATCGGAAAGTGAACCGGAAAACGGAATGGTTTTGCTCCTGTCTGTGATGGTACTGCAAGGTTTCCCGGCTCGCGCGTTCTACGGGCAGAGGACGGACGTAGGCCGGGCGGCTGGCTTTGGCCCCGGCGGGTCTTGAAGAACAAGACCCGCCCTACGGCTGACAAGGAGACTTCACATGAATGCGCGCCTGGGGTTTGCGGCACTCGTTCTTGCCTTCGGGGCACTGGCGATTGCCATGCGATTCGGATTCGACGTCCCCGCGGCCAGTGCGGCCCAACCGCAGGTCGAGGGCCGAGACACGTCCACGCTGGACGACCAGATCGAGCTCGCACTGACCGTCTACAACTCGGACCTGGCCCTGGTGCGCGACGTCAGAAACGTCCAGTTGCCGCGTGGCACCCTCGACCTGCGATTCATGGACATCGCAGCCACGGTGAACCCGGCGACGGTGCACATCCGCTCGCTGACCGAGCCGACGCGTCTCGACGTCCTCGAGCAGAACTACGAATACGACCTGCTCGAACCCGACAAGTTGCTGCGTAAGTACGTCGGCCGCGATGTCACGCTCGTGCGCCTGGTGCAGGACGGCGGCGACACGCGGCAGGAGGAAGTGAAGGCGCGCCTCCTCAGCTTCAACAACGCTCCGGTCTGGCAGATCGGCAACGAGATCGTCACCGGCATGCACGCCGATCACATCCGCTTTCCCGAGCTCCCCGGCAATCTCTACTCGCGTCCCACGCTGATCTGGTCGCTCGAGAACGGCGGCGCGTCGCGTCATCGCGTCGAAGCGTCCTATCTCGCCACCAAGCTGTCGTGGAATGCCGACTACGTGCTGACCGTCGCGCGCGACGATAAGTCGGCCGACGTGGATGGCTGGGTGACGCTCACCAACGGCAGCGGCACAGGCTTCCGCAACGCGAAGTTGCAACTCGTGGCGGGCGAGCTGAATCGCGTGCGGCAGATGTTCGGTCGCATGGAAGCCGACATGAAGGTCGCCGCTGCGGCACCAGTTGCCGAGCGCATGGCCCAGGAGTCGTTCTCCGACTATCACCTCTACACGCTCGACCGAAAGACGACCGTCAACAACAACGAGACGAAGCAGGTGAGCATGCTCGAAGCCACCGGCTTCCCCATCAAGAAGCGATACATCGTCGATGGCCAGAGCTTCTATTACCGCAATGCGCAGCACCCGGGCTCGCCGATCAAGGACGTCGTGCAGGTCTACTACCAGTTCAAGAACGAGGCGAGTGCCGGCCTCGGCATGCCGATGCCGGCGGGCGTGGTGCGCGTCTATCAATCCGATTCGCAAGGGGGCGTGCACTTCGTCGGCGAGGATCGCATCGAGCACACGCCGAAGGACGAGATGCTCAACCTCAAGATCGGCAACGCCTTCGACGTCGTGTCAGAGCGGAAGCAGGTGGACTTCGAAAAGATCTCGTCGAACGTCTACGAGATGGAGTACGAAGTGGTCATTCGCAATCACAAGGCAACGCCGATCAGCGTGGACGTCAACGAACCGATCGGCGGCACGTGGCGGATGATCCGCACGAGTCACGAGTACACGAAGACCGACGCCTGGGCGGCGCAATTCAATCTCGCGGTCCCCGCCGATGGAACGACGACGTTGAAGTACCGCGTTCGCGTGACGTATTGAGGAATCGGGAATCAGGGCTGGGCCAGGATCCTGATTCCTTTCTTCCGTCTCGCTTCGATTGATCTTCTCCCGGCAAAAGAGTATGTTGCGCCACTCTCGCGGGGTTCATTGTCCACCAGGACGTGGAGGTGCCAGATGCGTACTTTCGTCGGGTCCCTGGCAGTCTGGGTCTTTCTCGCGCTCCTTCCCACTACCGCCGCTGCACAAGCAGTCATCGCAGGAACAGTCAGAGATACGTCTGGCGCGCTTCTCCCGGGCGTCACCGTTGAAGCCAGCAGTCCAGCACTTATCGAGAAGGTGCGAACGGCTGTCAGCGACAGCACTGGTCAGTACCGCATCGAAGATCTGCGGCCGGGAACCTACACGGTCAACTTCACGCTCACCGGTTTCAGTGCGTTCCGTCGCGAAGGGGTTGAGCTGACCGGATCGTTCACCGCGACGATCAATGCCGAAATGAAAGTTGGCGCCCTCGAGGAAACCGTGACGGTGACCGGCGAGAGCCCGATTGTCGACGTGCAGAGCGCACGGCGAGAGACTGTCCTGAGCAATGACGTGTTGAAAGCCATTCCGACAGTGCGCAGCTACAACGCACTGGTCGGGGTCGTACCCGGTGTCGTGACCAACACCAATGACGTCGTCACCGGCACCGCGACGACGCAGTTCCCGATTCACGGCGGTCGCAACAATGAAGGCCGCATGACGATCGATGGCCTCAACGTGGGGAACCCTCCGGGAGGTAATCAGCCGCCAGGCTTTTCAGTTGATGTCGGCAACTCTGAAGAGATCTCCTTCACGACCTCGGGCGGACTCGGTGAGTCGGAAACTGCCGGTCTGGTCATGAATGTGGTTCCGAAGACGGGCGGCAACACGATCCACGGCGCCGCGTTCTACAGTGGCAGCGGCAAGCACCTGCAGGCCGACAACTCGGCGGGCACCGGTGTCACTGCTCCGACACCGCTCACGAAGGTCTACGACGTCAACGGATCGTTCGGCGGCCCAATCAAGAAGGATCGGCTCTGGTACTTCGTGACCGCCCGCACACAAGGCAGCACGCGCGTCAACGCAAACCAGTTCGTCAACTTGAATGCAGGAGATCCGACCAAGTGGTCCTATGCGCCCGATCTCACCCAACCCGGTTTCTCCGATCGGACGTGGGAGAACGTCAGCGGACGCATCACGTGGCAAGCGACACCGCGCAACAAGATTGGCGGCTACTGGGACGAGCAGTGGGTGTGCCGCAAGTGCGAGGGAAACACGATCGGCATCACCACACCCGCGGTGGTATCGCCCGAAGCGAACGGACCCAACCAGACACTGCCGCTTCGTGTGCCGCAAGTGACGTGGACGTCGCCGATTACCAATCGTCTGCTCCTCGACGCGGGTTTCGGCGGCACGTACTACGGCTGGGGCAACTTCGAGCGCGACCCCAATCCGACGCACGATCTCATCAAGCTCACCGAACAGTGTGCGCAAAACGCCGACCCGCGTTTCTCTGGATGCGCCGCCAATGGCAACCGTCCGGGCATCGTGTACCGCTCCCAGGACTGGGGCGATAACCGCACCGGGTCATATATCTGGAAAGCCAACCTGGCCTACGTGACCGGCCGTCACAGCTTCAAGGTTGGCTATCAGCACACGCTGATGACCGACGACCGGACCTGGTCCACGAACAGCACAGACCTCTGGTATCGCGTCAGCAACGGCCTCCCGAATCAGCTGACGCAGACCATCTCGCCGTGGATCAACAACGCGCGCGCCGGCTGGGACGCGGTGTTCGCCCAGGAACAGTTCACGATGGGGCGGCTGACACTGCAGGGCGCTGTCCGCTTCGACGTCGCGCGCAGCTGGTTCCCCGAGCAGAACATCGGGCCCGATCGCTTTCTCCCGGTCGCGTACCACTTCGAGGAAACCAAAGGCATCGATAGCTACAAGGACATCACGCCGCGCGTCGGTCTGGCCTACGACGTATTCGGCAACGGGCGAACAGCCGTGAAGATGAACATCGGCCGCTATCTTGAAGGCGTGGGCGTGCAGCTCAATTACGCCAACACGAATCCGACGACGCGAATTCCGACGTCGACCGGTCCGTTCGGCGTGCCCGGGGTGACGAGAACGTGGATCGACGCCAATGCCGACTGGGTGCCGGACTGCGATCTGTCGAACCCGCAGGCCAACGGTAATCCGGCGGCGGTGTATGGCGCGGGCGGGCCGGACTTCTGTGGACAGATCTCCAACCTGCGATTCGGTCAGCCAGTGTTGACAGGCAACTACGATGCGGATCTGCTGAGTGGCTGGGGCGTTCGCGCCGGCGACTGGAGCTTCGGCGTGTCGGTCCAGCAGCAGATTCTTCAGCGCATGTCGGTCGAGGTCGGCTACTACCGTCGGTCGTTCGACGGCTTCACGATGAACGACAACCTCGCACTCGCCGCGGCTGATCTGACGCCGTACTCGATTACGGCACCGTCCGACTCACGGCTTCCCAACGGTGGTGGCTACACCATCGGGACGCTCTATGACGTCGTGCCGGCGAAGTCCGGCCAAGTGGACAACCTCGCGACGCTCGCCGACAAGTACGGAGAGTGGTACCAGTACTTCAACGGCTTCGACTTCACGGTGAGCCTGAGAACAGCCGGCTTCACGGTTCAGGGCGGCACGAGCACTGGCCAGAACGTGGTGGACGCGTGCGATGTGCGCGCGAATCTTCCCGAGCTGAACGTCGGCATCGGCGCCGGACTTGTCGGCTCGACGGTGAGCCCCACCAGTCCATATTGTCACGTCGCGTATGGCTGGTTGACGCAGTTACGCGGACTGGCCTCGTACACGCTTCCGAAAATTGACACGCAGGTGAGCGCGGTCTTCCAGAGCAAGCCAGGGCAGTTGCTGGCGGCGAACTGGAACGCGCCAGCCGCCATCGTCGCGCAATCCCTCGGACGCGCGCCGTCGGGCAACGTACCAAACGTGTCAATCAATTTGATTGAACCGGGATCGCTCTACGGCGATCGGATCAATCAGCTCGATTTCCGGTTTGCGAAGAACTTCCGTTTCGGTGGTCAGCGCGCGCAGCTGGCGCTCGATCTCTACAACGCGCTGAACGCCAATCCGATCATCAGCTACAACAACAGCTTCACCCCAGGCGGGCCGTGGCTGCAGCCAAACTCGATTCTGACCGGCAGGCTGGCGCGCATCAGCGCGGAGTGGAATTTCTAGAGAGGGAGAGCGAGTCAACGACCAACTCCCAACTACCGAGCGACTCCCAACTCCCAACCGAACAATGGGAGTTGGGGTTCGCGGCGCCACGACATCCCCTCTAGCGATTGGTTTGTCGAATCCAGGCTTTCAGCGGATCGATCCACTCAGGTCGTGGCTGGAAGAACGCTCCGTGCTTCAGTCCGGTGGTGATCGCCACTTCTTGGCGAGGTCGGCGTTCTTCGGACGCTGCTGCGCAATCAGGTTGAATCCGCCATCCTTGAACAACGCGTGCTTGATGGCCGGAAAATCGTAGACACCGTTTTCGGGATGCACGGGCCGGGGATCGTCGCCCTCGGCGATCAGTCCGTGCAGGGAGATGACATACCGCTGGTCGGCGTAAATCTCCGGTGGAAACGTCTCGTAGAGGTGGACCTGCGGCCTCGCGCTTTGAGCCAGCACAC
>DATCXH010000638.1:0-10612 GCA_036565925.1 Vicinamibacterales bacterium | reverse complement strand
TTAGGCGGGTCTGAAGACCCGCCTCTACGCGGGTCGCATCTCCAGGCTGGCTGCTGAAGACCCGCCGCTACGCGGGTCGCATCTCTAGGCTGGCTGCAACTCGAAGAGCGTCACTTCCGGACGCACGTTGATGCGCACCTGAAGAAGGTGGCCAACGCCGCGATTGATGTACAACATCCGATCTCCGGCAAGATCGAAGATCCCGCAGGTGTAACGCTTGTTCTGCACCGGCAACAACGGCGGCGGCAGGAACGGCGGCTTGCACTGCCCGCCGTGCGTGTGGCCGCTCAACACCCACCCGTGATAGCCGTCCCACCCTGGCCGATCGACGGTATCGGGATTGTGGCTGAGGGCGATCGCGGCGCGGTCGCGCTCGAGTGCGGCCAGCGTGCGAGCTGGATCGAAACGATGCGCCCACAGTTCGTCCATGCCGGCAATCTGGAGCCCACCGACGTCGGCCACCTGGTTCCGCAGGATGCGAATCCCGACCGCCTCGAGTTGGCTCGTCATGCGGTCCGCCATTTCCGGGTGGGCCCAGTTCGGACCGTAATCGTGGTTGCCGAGAACGCCAAACGTCGCCAGGCGTCCGCGCGGCGCGTCGCGATAGATCCGCGCAGCGTGGGCGTAGACATCGTCAGCGAAGCTGGTGAAATCTCCCGTGTAGACGACGATGTCCGGCGCGAGCTCGGCGACTCGTGTGAAGGTGTCGGCGACGTACGCATCCGACACACTCGGGCCGACGTGAATGTCACTGAGTTGCGCCAGCGTGCGCCCGCGCAGTGCGGTCGGCAGATTGCGAATCGGGAGCGGCCGTCTGACGACTTCCAGCCAGTGCGGCTCGACCTGCCAGGTGTACAGCCCGACGGCGGCACTCGACACCGCGGTCGCAGCGGACGCATATAGCAGACGCCGACGCGTGATCAGCATCACGCGTGATGCGGGTTATATCGATGTGGCCGCGACACTGTTGACTCGCTGACGAACGATTTCAATGTCGCGGACCGGACGAACCTCGATCGTTCCGGTGTGCGCCCACGGGAACTCCGCCGCCATGCGGATCGCCTCGTCAATGTTCTCGGCCTCGATGAGATTGAAGCCGCCCAGCACTTCCTTCGTCTCCGCGAACGGTCCGTCGATCGTCGTCTGGCGGCCGTTGCGGATGCGCACGGACTTCGCCGTCGTCGCATCCTCGAGCATCTGCGATTCAATCAATCGGCCATGGTGCTTCAGTTCGTCGGCGTGGGCAAGACAGTGCCGCATCTTGTTGTCGAAATCGCCGGCGGGCAGCGACTCGAGCGCAGCGGGATCGTTGTAGACCAGCAGGATGAATTTCATAGCCGTTCCCACAGTTCTACCGGATTCTCTTCGAGATCGCAAAGCCGTCCACGAGGGTCACTCCGCACGCAGCGTTGAGATCGGATCGGTGCGGCTGGCGCGAATCGCGGGCGGGACCATCGCGCCACCGGCGACGATGCTCAAGACGGCAGCGACGACGACGAACACGTGCGGATCTGAGGGACCGACGCCGTACAGCTGCGCACGAATCAGCTGCGCTGCCGCAAGTGCCGCCGGCACGCCGGCCGCGAGGCCGCTCGCAACGAGCAGGCCTCCTTCACGGATCACCAATCGAACGACGTCTCCCGGCTTAGCACCGACGGCGATCCGCACGCCGATCTCGCGCCGCCGTTCGTTGACCGCCCGCGTCAGCAGTCCGAAGAGGCCGATCGCCGCAAGAACGAGGGCCGCGCCGCCAAACGCCGACGACAGCGTCGCCCGATAGCGCTCGTTGGCAACCGTGCGCGCCATCATTGTGCGCATTGTGTCCACGTACGTGACGGCAAGCCGGGTGTCGCCGCTGGTCACCACCTCACGCAGTGGCGCGACAAGTGACACGGGATCGCCTGACGCCCGAACGACAAGCTGACCCACGGCGATGTACGGCATCTGCTTCGAGTACACGTAGAAGGCCGGCGCGGCTTCGTCGGTGTACTGACGGGACTTCGCATTGGGTGCGACGCCAACCACGTCGAGCCACATGCGATTGAATCGGATGCGCTGACCGGTGGCATTCCCTCCAAAGTAACGGCGCTCGAGTTCCTCAGACACGATCGCCACACCAAGAGAGTCGGACGACTCGTTGCCAGGCGGCGCGTGGTTGAGGATTGGCCGCCGCGCGTCGCCAGGTTCGAACTCGCGCCCGCGCAGCATCGGCATTCCCATGGTCCTGAAGAATCCTTCACTGACGATGTGGCGCTGGGCGCTGAGCCACTCGCCCGGACGTCCGCTCACCTCGATATCGTTCAACCCGTAGCTGGTGCCAAACGGCGGCGACGCGGTCGTGGCCGCTGATACAACCCCGGGCAGCGCTCGCATGCGCGCGAGCAGGTCGCTGACAGCCTGCGCACGCTGCGGTATGTCGGTGAGCAGCGGACGCTGTCGCGGTACGACGCCGACCACGAGTAGCCCCTGGTCGTCGAAGCCGACCGGCTGCGAGGTGAGACGGGCGACGGTTTCTCCGAGCAAGGCCGCGCCGGCTAGCAACACCACGGCCAACGCGATCTGAGAGGAGACAATCAGACGTTGCGAGCGGCTGCGGAGTCGCGCCATCCCCGGTCCCGACCGGAGCGCGTCGATCGGTGAAAACGCGGAGCCAGTCAGCGACGGTGCAGCGCCGCAGAGAATGGTCATAGCGACGCTGACGAACACTGCGAACGTCAGCACTCGCGCGTCGATGGCAACCAGGTCAAGACGCGGAAGCCGCGCCGGCGCGAGGGTCACGAGGATGGGCGTGATCCACCAGGCGGCAAGGAGACCGACAATGCCGCCACCGCAACCGAGCAGCGCGTTCTCTGTCAACATCTGCCGCGCGACCCGCCACTGCGCCGCTCCGAGCGCACGGCGTACGGCGACCTCGTGTCGTCGCATCCCGGTCTCACCGAGCAGCAGGCCGGCCACATTCGCGCACGCGATCAGGAGCAGCAGGACCGAAGCCGCGAACAGCGTGTACAGTGGCGCGCGCGCCGCCCCGAAATGATCATCAGGGATCGTGGCGAGACGAGACGTCCGCTGGTTGGGCCCCTCTACTCCGTTGAGGATCGGTGCGATGCGGCTGGCCGCCTGCTCCACGCTCACACCGTCAGCGAGACGCGCCACCACACGATAGCCACTGTTGCTGCGCTCGCCGGCAGGGAGCGTCCCGAACGGAAGCAGGAACTCCGGGGGCTCGCCCTCGTAGCGGAAACGCGGAGCGAGCACGCCAACGATCGTTCGTCGCGAGTCGTCCAGTCTCACCTGACGTCCGATGATGCCGTCGACGCCGCCGAATCGGCGCTGCCACGCCTCGTACGAAATCAGGATGGAATCGCTGGCAGTATCGTCTTCAGCCCTCGTGAACATTCGTCCGAGGTACGGGCCAGTGCCGAGCGTCGCCAGAAAATTCGACGTCACGTTCATCGCCTGGGCGACATCGCCCGTCTCCCAGATTGTGACCAGGCGCGTGCGGCGCCACGCGGCGACGGAATCAAACACGTTTAGCGTCTGGAGGTCGCGGAAGTTGGGCCAGGTGAGAAACCCGCTGTCCCAGTTGAAGCTCAACGCCGGATTGATACGCCATCCTTCCCGAACGATGTACGCGGAGACGAGCCGGTCGGGGTTGCGCCACGGCAACGGTCGCAGCAAAACGCCGTCCACCACCGAGAAGATCGCCGTCGCCGTACCAATCCCGAGGCCGAGCGTGAGGATGACGGTGATCGCGAGACCGGGCCGCGCCGCCCACCGGCGAACGGCATAGCGGATGTCGGCAGGAACGAGCGCCATGGATCCTCTTTCCGTGGCCGTTAGACGTGACTCCAGATTCCGTGGTTGGCCGGAATAAAGCTCGCTGAGCTTGAATTCGACTTTCGATGTGTGTGCACTATCGTCCGAGGTATGGGCGAGGGAAACGACACATCCGTTCACGGTGGCATGGATGCCTCGGTCCAACGGCAGGACGCCTACAGCGTCTGGCGCGAGTTGCGTGTGCTGCGCGCGATGCGATCGCGCCAGGTCGCCGCGCTGCTCTGGCGCGCCTATACGGATTGGTCGTCCGATGGCGCTGCGCAACTCGGGGCTGCGCTGGCGTATTTCACGCTGTTCTCCGTCGCCCCAATCCTGATCGTTGTGACCGGCGTGGCGGGACTCTTCATCGGTGAGGCCGCCGCCAAAGGGCAGATCTCGCCGTGGCTCCAGCGATTCCTCAGTCCTGAGGGCGCGCAAGCCGCCGAGTTGATGGTGAAGCAGGCCGCGACACCGGCCGGCGGGATCATCACCACCCTCGGTGGCCTGGTCACGCTGGTGCTCGGCACATCAGCGCTCGTCAACGAGGTCCGGCGCTCGTTGAATGTCGTCTGGCGAGTGCGAGATTCGCCGTCGCAGGACGCTGGCATCATCGCCTCGACGCGTGCCATGGTCGCCGACAGACTGTATGCGTTCGTGATGGTTGTCGGTGCCGGTCTCCTGGTGCTGGCGTCAGTTGTCGTGAACACAACGGTCACTGCTACCGCAACCTATTTCGAGGGACAGCTGCCGTTGCCGGCAACGGTCCTGCAGATCGCCAACTTTCTGGTCAGCTTCGGCCTGATGACTGCGCTATTCACGCTCATTTACAAGATCGTACCGGACGCGCATGTCGCGTGGGGCGACGCGTGGATAGGAGCCGTGGTCACCGCGTTCTTGTTCAACGTCGGGTCGATGACGCTGTCGATCTTCCTGGGAACGGCCGGTGGTTCCTCGGTCTATGGGACCGCCGCGAGTGTGCTCGCGTTGCTCATGTGGGTGTACTACTCCGCGCAAGTCTTCTTCTTCGGCGCCGAAGTCACACGTATCTTCGCGACGACGTACGGCGGCGGCATCGTTCCATACCATCGCTCCCTCGGCGGCCTGTGGCACCGACGTCCGGCGGACGGGGTCTGACCCGGGGTCAGACCCCTTCAGCCATGTGGGGTCCACCACCGGCCTGCCCCCCCAGGTATTGAGGCCGGCGAAGCAAGTGGGGTCAGACCCCGGGTCAGACCCCTCAAGCATGAACGCCGGCGAGGTCGTAATGCGAGACGTCGTTGAGAAGAACCAGACGCGGCTCGTCGGGACTCTTGAAATCAAGCAAATTGAGGCAGGCCGGCAGTTGCTCGATGCGCTCCCGATAGCTGCGCAGATCAAACCCCAGCCAGTGCGTGATGAGTAGACGGTTCGTCGCCTTGTGCGCGACGACGAGGACCGACTGGCCGGCATGACGCGCGATGATGTCGTTCATGATTGGCAGCGCCCGCGCGAGGACGTGTTCGCCGGTCTCGCCACCCTCCGGCGCGACATGCACCGGGTCACGTTCCCAGGCGGCATACTCGTCGGGAAACATCATCTGCACCTCGTCCCGACGAAGACCCTCCCAGCGTCCGTGATCGATCTCGCGCAGACCGTCGGCCAGCATCGGCGTCAGCGCGTGTGGAGCGGCGACCACCATCGCGGTGCTGACGGTACGACGCAGCGGACTGGAATAGACCGCGGTAAACGGAGCCGCCGCCAACCGATCGGCGAGACGTTCGACCTGGACCCGACCTTCCTCTCCGAGCGGTACGTCGCTCGATCCCGCAAAACGGTCATCGGCCGTCAACGGTGTCGCGCCGTGCCGCACGAGGAAGATGCGCGTGATCACGTCAGTTCTCCAGCTGCGTCCCGATCGAGCATCCACCACAGTGTCCCGTGCACCGGTCGCACTAACTGTGCCGGCAGTGGCGACGCGGCAGGATCACTGAGCACCCGCTGAACGATGGACGCCTTCTCCGTGCCTTTCACGATGAAGGTCACCGCACGCGCCACGTTCAACACCGGCAGTGTCAACGTGATTCGGTAGCTGTTGAATTGTTCGATCCAGTTGGCCACGCAGAACCGCTCGCCTTCCGCTAATCCCCTACTGCCAGGAAACAACGACGCGGTGTGCCCATCGGTCCCGATCCCGAGGTGAATCAGATCGAATTGCGGCGTCGGTTCACCTCCGACGCACGCGCGGAGGACGCCTTCGTATTCACGCGCAGCCTGCTCGGCGTCCGGCAATTCACTGCGTACGCGGTGCACGTTCGCGGGCGGCACGGGCACCTTCGACAGCATCGCCTCGACGGCCATTCGATAGTTGCTGTCTGGATGATCCGGCTGCACGTGACGCTCGTCGCCCCAGAAGAAATGGATATCGCGCCATCGCACCCGCGTACGAAACGCAGGCGCGGCCAGCAGCTGATAGACACTCTTCGGCGTCGACCCGCCGCTCAGGGCGACCGCACATCGACCGCGCGACGCGATCGCGTCTGTCGTGACACGCACGAACTGTTCGGCCACGAGGTGGCTCAGCGCGTCCGCGGTCTCAGCAACTTCTATCCTCATGGTCACACGTCACGTCACCCTCCACGTATACACCCGTCTGGCGGACAGTCGGGCCCGCGGGTGAGAAATAATGGCGACGTTTGCCCCACGGTCCGGCTGCCGCCTTCGGGCAGCACGCGTCGGCGGGCCAAGAAAGCCGGACACTACGCATGACCCGACCCTCACATCCGTCGAACGCCGAAACCCAGCGGCTCGCGCTCGCCGCCTCGCGGGAGGTGGACTGGAAGCGATGGGGTCCGTACCTCGCCGAGCGGCAATGGGGCACGGTTCGCGAGGACTACTCGCCGGAAGGCACGGTCTGGGAGTACTTCACGCACGACCACGCGCGAAGCCGTGCCTATCGTTGGGGAGAAGACGGACTGCTGGGGATCTGCGACCGTCAAGGTCGCTTGTGCTTCGCCCTCGCACTGTGGAACGAGCGCGACGCCATTCTGAAGGAGCGCCTGTTCGGTCTCACGGGAAAGGAGGGCAATCACGGGGAGGACGTGAAGGAGTGCTACTACTACCTCGACTCGACGCCGACGCACTCCTACATGAAAGCACTCTACAAGTATCCCCAGGCCGCGTTTCCGTACGATCGGCTCTGTGACGAGAATCGGCGACGCGGCCGTCAGGATCCTGAGTTCGAGCTCACCGACACCGGCATCTTCGACGAGAACCGTTACTTCGACGTCACGATCGAGTACGCAAAGGCCTCAGCGAACGACATCCTGATCCGAATCGAGGTCGCCAACCGCGGACCGGAGCGCGCGCGCGTCCACGTACTGCCGACGTTGTGGTTCCGCAATACGTGGTCCTGGGGACGCAGCGAAGAAGGATACTGGCCGAAGCCCCACCTGTCGCGGAGCCCTTCGACTTCACACAACGCAGGTTGCGGGGTACGCGCCGAGCACGTCTCGCTCGGCACCTTCGAGCTGCGCGGCGACACCAGCCGCAACCACGCTCCGGATCTGCTCTTCACCAACAACGAAACCAACTATCAGCGCATCTTCAGCGTCCCGAATCACACGCCGTTCGTCAAGGATGCCTTCGGCGACGCGATCATCGATGGGCATCGCGAGGCGGTCAATCCCGAGCAGACCGGCACGAAGGCCGCGCTGCACTACGTCCTCGATATACCAGCCGGCGCGACCTCAGTGATCCGGCTGCGCCTGGCCGATGTCTCAACCCAGTCCTCGTTCTTCGCTGATTGGTTCGGGAACGCGTTCGAGCACGCGCTGCAACAACGACGTGACGAGGCGGATGCGTTCTATGCGGCGACCATCCCGTCGCACGTCACCGGCGATGCACGACAGGTGATCCGGCAAGCCGCGGCAGGATTGCTGTGGACGAAGCAGTTCTATCACTACGTGGTGAAAGACTGGGTCGAAGGCGATCCCACCGACCCCCCGCCGCCACCACAACGAGCACACGTCCGCAATGAGGACTGGACGCATCTCTACAACCGTGACGTCATCTCCGTGCCCGACAAGTGGGAATATCCGTGGTACGCGGCGTGGGACCTCGCCTTCCACATGATTCCGTTCTCGCAACTGGACCCCGACTTCGCCAAGGACCAACTCGTGCTGTTCCTGCGCGAGTGGTACATGCACCCGAACGGTGAAGTGCCGGCGTACGAATGGCAACTCTCCGACGTGAATCCGCCGGTGCACGCATGGGCGGCATGGCGCGTATACAAGATGACCGGCGAACCGGGCCATCGCGATCATCAATTTCTCGCTCGCGTCTTTCAGAAGCTGCTCATCAACTTCACCTGGTGGGTCAACCGCAAGGACATCGATGGCCGTCACCTCTTCTCGGGCGGCTTCCTCGGTCTCGACAACATCGGTGTGCTGAATCGATCGGAGATGCCCGCGAATCATCAGCTTCAGCAAGCCGACGGCACCGCCTGGATGGCGTCCTACTGCTCGACGATGCTGTCGATCGCGCTGGAGTTGGCGCGAGAGGACCCGACCTACGCGGACATGGCATCGAAGTTCTTCGAACACTTCGTCGCCATCGTCGATGCGATGAATGAGCTTGGCGGGACCGGACTGTGGGACGAAGCCGACGGCTTCTATTACGACCGGCTCTCGATCGACGGACACATCGTGCCGCTGCCGATTCGATCGATGGTCGGTCTCCTGCCACTCTGCGCGGTCGAAGTTCTCGACCAGACGACCATCGATGCGCTGCCAGGCTTCAAGAAGCGGCTCGACTGGTTCCTGGTCAATCGTCAAGATCTCGCCAGGCACATTACGTGTATGGCCATGTCACCGCACGACGGGCCACGGCGTCTCCTCGCGATCCCGTCGAGCGAGCGGCTGCAACGCATGCTGCGCTACATGCTTGACGAGCAGGAGTTCCTGTCGCCGTTCGGCATTCGCTCGGTCTCGCGCGTTCACGAATCGCACCCGTTCACACTGCGCTTCAACGGCAACGAACATCATCTCGAGTACACGCCTGGTGAATCGACCACCGGACTCTTTGGCGGCAACTCGAACTGGCGCGGGCCGATCTGGCTGCCACTCAACTTCCTCGTCGTCGAAGCGCTCGAGCGATATCACCATTTCTACGGCAACGCCTTCACCGTCGAGTGCCCGACCGGCTCGGGACGACATCTGACGCTCGAACAGGTCGCACACGAAATCTCGAGACGCGTCGCCTCACTCTTTCTCCGCGACGCCTCAGGTCATCGTCCGTGTTTCGGAACGGATCGACGGTATGCTGACGATCCGCATTGGCGAGATCTGATGCAGTTCCACGAATATTTCCACGCCGAGACGGGCCGAGGTTGTGGGGCCAGTCATCAGACCGGATGGACGGCGCTGGCGGCGCGGTTCATCGCGGAGCGAAGCAGGCCGCTCTGACGTACACTCCTACGGTGATATTGAGGTCGCTATGAAAAGGCTCCTGCTGATCGCCGTGTTCGCCGGTGTGTTGAGTGGCGCGAGGCTGCTTGCGCATCATTCGTTTGCTGCCGAGTTCGACGACAAGCAGCCCATCAAACTGACCGGCGTGCTCAAGAAAGTCGAGTGGACGAACCCGCACATCTGGTACTACGTCGAGGTCAAAAACCCCGACGGCTCGACCACGATGTGGGCGTTATCAGGCGGCGCGCCCGGGCAATTGATGCGGCGTGGCATCCGGAAGGATCAACTCGTGGTCGGTGAAGTGATCAACGTCGAAGGCTTCCGGGCCCGGGATGGATCGCACAACGGCTTCGGCCGCAGCGTGACGTATCAGGACGGGCGGAACGTATTCACCGCCAACCCGCAGGATCAGCAATCGAAGTAGAGGCGAGTCTTTAAACTCGCCTGGAGACGTGGTCATGACGATGAGATATACACGCTCGCTGTTGCTGATGCTCGTCCTCGGCGCGCTGACGGTGATGACACCGCTCTCCGCGCAGAACACCACGCAGACAATTCCGCGAACCGCCGACGGCAAACCTGACTTCTCGGGCACGTATCAGTGGCCCACATATCTTGCCGGCGCCGAACGAGGACGGTCGAACGCGACGATCTTCGACAAGAAGAATTTCGCCCCGTTGAAGCCCGGTGGCGAAGCGTTCCTCGAACCACGGACTGGCGATCCCAGGCACGACGAGCCGCGCGACTTCTGCATGCCGGCTGGCTTCCCCGCCAGCGTGTTATCGGGGAACGCGATGCAGTTGTTCCAGACGAAGAACTATCTGGTCTGGGTGCACGAGTTCCAGCGCAACACGCGGATCATCCCGCTCGACGGCCGTCCACACCGTGAGGGGCTCGAGCCAATGTACGACGGCGATCCGGTCGGCAAATGGGAAGGCGACACGCTGGTGATCGACACCACCAACTTCAAGCGGTGGGCGCTCGACGATCACCATTACACGAATGGCCAGGAGTTCCGCATGCACAGCGACGCGTTGCACACCACCGAACGCCTGCGCTGGAAGAGTCCCACCGCCATCTCCTACACCATCACGATTGACGACCCGAAGATCTTCACCAAACCGTGGTCGCAGGAGTTCGAGATCATCGCCAAGCCCGAATGGGAGAAAGACGGATTGTTCGAATACGTCTGTCAGGAGAACAACCGCTGCCCGGGCGGCAAGTGCGGATCGAATTAATCGAATATTCATGTTGCACCTAGCATGCTTGGCGCGTGCGCCATGCGTGCTGGGTGTTGGCCTTCGCCGCGGTCGTGACGACCGTTCTCACCGCAGCGGCAGACGAGCGGCAGT
>DATCXH010000146.1:0-3108 GCA_036565925.1 Vicinamibacterales bacterium | reverse complement strand
GGCCGAGATCAAGGCCAACGCGGCGATCAACTAGTGCATGAGTCAGGTTTCACTTCGAGACAAGAAACGGGTCCTGAAATGAAGTTTCCCAAAATCAGTTTGAAGATCGGTGCCAAGTTAGGCGTCATGTCGGGGCTCGGCGTCGTGCTGGTCCTGTGCATGATCGGCGGTTTTCTATATTCGGGTAATAAGATAGACCGCATCATTTCGCGGGCGATTCAAGAGCAAGCCCTCGCGCTCGATTTCGCCGAAGTAATGTCCAATGTTCGGGCCGCGCAGATCAACGTCAAGGATATCCGTCTTGCCATCAACGCCGATGAAGTGACGAGGCATGTAGGTCTGCTCGATCTGCGAATCGGCGCGACCTCGAAACTCTTTGGAAAGATCGAGGCGGAAGCCACCGATCAGGACGACCGTGAGCGAGCCGAAAAGATCAAGGGTCTTTTCACCGATTATATCGGCAGCGGCCAGCAGCTTGCGAAGCTCAAAAGGCAGGTGCTGGAGTTGGGGGCCAGTCAACTCGACCAGAAGGATTCGCTCGAAGAGAAGCTCAATGACCTCGTCAACAATCGTTCGGCCATCACCGCCAATCAGATGGTCCAGTTGACGGAGCAAGGCGTCGCCTCGTCACGCTCCGACGCCATGCAGGCCGCGGATTCGGCCAAACAGGAAATGCAACAGGCCGAATATCTCAATGTCGGAATAGGCGGTTTCGTTGCTCTTATTCTACTTGGAGCGGCAATCTTTGGTGTGGTCAGCATTGCGCGGCCCTTGGCCAGGCTCGTTCCCGAGCTGAAGAAGCTTGCGGACGGCGATTTCAACGTGACGGTGCCTGGCATCGGCCGCAAGGATGAGGTCGGCCAGATCGCGGAAGCCGCCGAGATGGTGGCCGACCGGGTCGGCTCAACGATCGTCGATATCAAGACGTCGGCAAGCGAGGTCACCAATGCCTCCGCCGAGATATCGACCAGCACGACGGACCTGTCGCAACGGACGGAAGAACAGGCCGCGAGCCTGGAAGAGACCTCCGCCTCGATGGAAGAGATGACGGCGACGGTGAAGAAGAACGCCGAGAACGCCAAGCAGGCGAGCGAGCTCGCCAACAGCACCCGCGAGGTTGCCGACCGCGGCGGCGCGGTGGTGGCCAAGACGGTGGAGGCGATGGCGAAGATCGAAGAATCCTCGCGCAAGATCTCCGACATCATCATCGTCATCGACGAGATCGCGCGGCAGACCAATCTGTTGGCGCTCAATGCCGCGGTGGAAGCGGCGCGCGCCGGCGATGCCGGGCGCGGCTTTGCCGTGGTGGCCTCGGAAGTGCGCAGCCTGGCGCAGCGCTCCTCGCAGGCGGCCAAGGACATCAAGGACCTGATCACCTCGAGCACCGGGCAGGTGAAGGACGGGGTCGAGCTGGTCAACCGTGCGGGTCAATCGCTTCACGAGATCGTGGAGTCGATCAAGAAGGTCACGACGGTGGTGACGGAGATCGCCAACGCCAGCATGGAGCAGTCGACGGGGATCGAGCAGATCAACCGTGCGCTGACGCAGATGGACGAGATGACGCAGCAGAACTCTGCGCTGGTCGAGGAGAATGCGGCGACGGCGAAGACGTTGGAGCAGCAGGCGATGTCGATGGACGAGCGGGTGGCCGTGTTCAAGGTGCGCGGCGATGCCGCCGAAACGGCGGAGCCGGCGCCTGTCGCCCATGAACGGCCGGCAACGGCCAAGCCAATCAGCGTACCGCAGGCCGCGGCGCCCAAGCGCTCTGGTCCGGCTCAAAAGCGTGCCAACGGTGCGGCGAAAATGAACGGTTCGGCGCATGGGGGCCCGGTCGGCCGCATGCAGGCCGGCCTCGCCGTCGCGCTCAAGGAAGATGTCGACTGGAAGGAGTTCTGACGCAGGGCCGCATTTACCGAAGCGTCAAAGCCAGGAAAGCAAAGTCTATGAGCCAACTCGCAGAATCGCTGGAATTTGCTGCCGAAAAGAATGGGAACGGGCATGCGGCCAAGACCGACAGCCTTGTCCAGGCGGTCAGCTTTGCGATCGACAACGACCAATACGGCGTGGACATCATGGCCGTCCGCGAGATCAAAGGCTGGTCGGACATCACGCACCTGCCGAAGCAACCGGACTATGTGCGCGGCGTGCTCAATCTGCGCGGCGTCATCGTGCCGATCATCGATCTGCGCTGCCGGTTCGGCCAGGGCCTGACCGAGACCACGCCGCTGCACGTCGTGATAATCGTGCAGATCGGCAACAGGCAGGTGGGTCTCCTGGCCGATCGCGTGCTCGACATCGTTTCGGTCGAACCGTCGAAGATCCAGCCCGTACCGCAGGTCTCGCAGGGATCGCTCATCAGTTTCCTGTCGGGGCTGGTGACGATCGAGAATGCGATGCTGGCGCTCATCGACCTTCCTAATCTGCTGACCGTCACCACCGCTGAAATAAAGGAAAATGCGGCTCTCCACTGAGATGAAGCGTGAACTACCGAACAAGATGACCAATCGAGCATGACTTACGGGAACGACTAAATGGCGCTCGCCCAACGTTCGGCAGCAGCAGTCCCCGGCAGCATTCCTTCACAGGAATCCGACCGGGAATTCGCGTTTTCGGATGCTGATTTCCGCTCACTGGCGCGGCTCGCCTATGAGTATGCGGGAATCGCGCTCGCCGACAGCAAACGCAATCTCGTCTACACGCGCCTGTCGCGCCGGCTGCGGGCGCTTGGTCTCGCTTCGTTTCGCGATTACCGCAACTATCTTGCGTCGACGGAGTCCGAGCTCGAGCAGTTCGTCAACGCGATTTCCACGAACCTGACGCGGTTCTTCCGCGAAGGGCACCATTTCGACCATTTCCGCGCCCACATCGCCGTTCCGTTTTCAACCGCCACACCACGCAGCGCGGGCCGCCGCCTGCGCGTATGGTCGGCCGGATGCTCCACGGGCGAAGAGCCTTACACCCTCGCCATCGTCCTCGCGCACCAGATACGCGATATCGCTCAGTACGACGTGCGCATCCTTGCGACCGACATCGATACCGCCGTTCTGGCCAAGGGCATGGCCGGCGCGTATGCGTTCAGCGGCATAGGCGACATTCCCGCAACCTACC
>DATCXH010000178.1:0-3587 GCA_036565925.1 Vicinamibacterales bacterium | reverse complement strand
CCCGCGCCAGACGAGCTTCGAGGGTTTCACCCTCGACGAGCTCGAGAATCAGTGCGCGCGCGCGGTCATCGCTGCCGATGGGGCCATCTTCGAGCCCGTAAATGGCCGCGATGTTTGGATGATTCAGTGCCGCCAGGATCCGTGCTTCGCGCTCGAACCGCGCCAGGCGATCGGCATTGTCGGTGAACCCGCGGGGCAGAATCTTGATGGCTACGTCGCGGCCCAGTCGCGGATCCCGGGCGCGATACACCTCACCCATCCCGCCGGCCCCTAGCAATCCGTCGATCTCGTACGGTCCGATGGAACCGGTCAATGGCGCCGTGCTGAGGGCGAGAACCGCCGCGGCGAAGTCACGCGGCTCCAAAAACCCAGGTGCGCTAACTGAGTGTGCCAGCAGTGCCTGGACTTCCTGCCGCAGCATCTCGTCGGGACACGCGTCGGCGAGAAATGCAGCGCGCGCATCGGCCGGCCGCGCCATTGTGGCGTGGTACAGCCGCGACACTTCTCGCCAGCGCTCACTGCTCATGTGACACCTCCGGTGACGCGGGGCCGAAAGCGGATTGTAGCGGAATCGGTCTCAGCGCGAACTCAACTCGCGCAGCAGCCAGGCCTTGGCGAGTCGCCAGTCGCGCAAGACCGTATCCTGTGACACGTTCAGCGCACGCGCCGTTTCTTCTACCGTCAGCCCTCCGAAGAATCTCAGCTCGATCACGCGGCTCTTGCGTCCATCCACTTTCGCCAGTGCCTCGAGCGCATCGTCGAGTGCGAGGAGATCCTGCCCAGGCTGCACAGGAACAATGAGTGCTTCGTCGAGCGTGATCTTCGCAGCCTTGGCACCGCGCTTCTGGCGGTGCTTTGAGCGCGCGGCTTCGACGAGGATGCGGCGCATCAGGCGGGCCGCCATGGAAAGAAAGTGATTGCGATCCTGCCAATCGACTCGATGGACGTCAATCAGCCGGAGATAGACCTCGTTGAGCAGCGCACTTGCCTGAAGGCTGTGGTCCGCGCGCTCGCCGGCCATGCAGCGGCGAGCGATGCGATAGAGCTCGTGATGCACAAGGGGGACAAGTTGATCGAGCGCCGCCCGATCTCCACGTCCCCACGCGAGGAGCAGTTCAGTGAGGTCGTCCAATCTGCCGCGTCATTTCCGTATCGTGCCCGTCGGTCCCTCGGGTGAGCACGTGAACGGCTCGATCTTGAGTGCCGAGGGCGCGTACTCGTTGCTCGAGCGCGGGAACGCCTGTTTGAAGAATTCCGGATCCGAGAGATCGATCTCGACGACCAGTCGCTGACGCGCGGCGTCGAGATGCAGCCGCTCGACTGACGTCAGCGCGGCGGAGTGGAGCAGTCCCTTCGTCGGCTGGCCCGGCTGCTCGACGTACTGATTCAAGACTCCCGCCGAGTAGTTGCCGGTCTCGATGACCAGCGTGTCACCTTCCCAGTGCCCAATCGAATGGCCGAGCGAGCCGCGCGGTCCGTTCTTCGGATGCTCCTTCATGTTCATGTGGATGACGCGCTTCACGTCCATCCACTCGTGACGCAGCACGACGTCGTTGCCCTCGCGCACGATCTCGAGCGGCGTGCCCGGCGCACCCCACACGCGACGGATGGCAACCGGATCGCAGCGGAACGTGGGATCGTCCTTGAACGGATCGTAGGCCGCGACGGCTTTCTCCCCGGCCGGTGTGAGGAGTTGAATCATCGGCTGTGGACCGCTGGTGCTGCGATTGGGAATCGGTGCGAGCAGCCACGTGCCGTAGATGTCCTTGCGCGGCGGCAACGCCACAGCAGTTCGCGGTCCGGTCGGACCGTTCACGGAGAGCTTCCGCCCGTCGGCGAGCTCGACGCTATCGAAGAAGCACATGTAAGGGCTGTGTCGCGATAGCGATCCGGTCACTCGGATCTTCGTGCCGACCTTCAGGATCTGCGGCGTGACCCCGTTGCGCGTCAGTTGTGTGACGCCGTGCGACTCGCACACGTACTCGTGTGTCCGGCCGTTCTCATCGACCGCGTTGATGTGCACGTAGCTGTGCGGATTTTGCGCCTCGAATTTCGTGATGGTACCGGAGATGCTCACCGGCTTGCTCGAGTCGAAGTGCGGCGCAAAGCTGTGATGCGCGAAGGCGTCCGATGCCAACCCAACGACGAGCGCGATGACTGAAGCCGCAGAGCCGACCCGCATGCCAACCTCCTGCAAGAAGACGGGGTCAAGAATACGTCCACCCTGGCTGCCACTGCCATCTCGAACTCACCGCGTCGCGTAGAGGAATGTCTCTGAGGAGGTGTTCCAGCGCGTAGAACGTGGCGCGATGGCCTATCACGAGCACCGTCCGGCCTGCGAATGTCGTCCTGGCCTCAGCCAGCCAGGCCGATACTCGCGTCGTGACCTGCTCATAGCTCTCACCGTCAGGAAACGGTGCCGCCATATGAACGGCCCGACATGCCTCAATCTCCGAAACCGGGTGCCGTGTGAGCGACCCGTAGTCGCATTCGCGAAGTCGGGCGTCGCGGACAATCGGAAGGGCACGATCGCCAAACGCGATCTCCGCCGTGCGAAACGCGCGGATCAGGTCTGAGCAGAACACCGCTGCGAGATCATCGCCACGCCGACGCGCTCCGAGTTCGCGCGCTTGTGTTTCCCCCGTGACTGATAAAGCCACGTCGAACCAACCCGACGCAAGACCCGCTTCATTGTCAAGGCTGGTCGCGTGGGTCTCGAACACCACGACGACATCCGCGGCAGGCGCCATGGCCGGGTCATTGTCGATGATTTCTGATGCCTTTCTACTGGGGTGGAAACGCTTGCCGCTCGCCCCCGAGCGTGTGCACGACGCCTTGGCGCATCACGAAGCGAACGCGTTCGAGCACGGTGACGTCGTCGAGCGGACTGGTGGCCACGGCGATGATGTCGGCATCCTTCCCGGGTTCGAGCGAGCCGATGCGGCTCGCGCGATCAAGCAGCGTTGCCGCGTCGATCGTCGCCGCGCGGATCGCGCCTGCAGGCGTCAAGCCTGCCTTGACGAGCAGCGCGAATTCCTTCGCGTTCTTTCCGTGATCGGACACTCCCGAATCGGTGCCGAATGCGATACGGACACCGTCCTTGATCGCTTTGGCGATGTTCTCGTTGTGGACGACGACGGCCTCTTCGGCCTTGGCCAGCGTGGCGCGGCTTCGCGACCCGGCTCTCGCCTGCGCCAGCGCTGCGTGCGGCGCGACCATTGTCGGCACGAGCCACGCATTCAACCGCTTGAACTCGGCGTTGGTCTTCGAGTCCGTATACGTCCCGTGTTCGATCGAGTCCACGCCGGCTCTGAGCGCCGCCATGATGCCGTCCGCTCCGTGCGCGTGCGCAGCCACCTTGCGGCCGAACAAATGCGCGGTCTCCACGATGGCCTTCATCTCGTCGTCGAACAGCTGTTGCCCGAGACCCCCGGCGATGTTGCTGTTCACGCCACCGGTTGCCGTGAACTTGATGACGTCGGCGCCTTGCGAGATCTGCTCGCGAGTCGCACGGCGGCAGTCGTCGGCGCCGTTACACAAATTGGACGCCCGCGACCTGCGCAGCTCGGCGATATCCCGGCTCGTGT
>DATCXH010000198.1:0-12654 GCA_036565925.1 Vicinamibacterales bacterium | reverse complement strand
CGCGCCTTACGCGCTCGTGATCTTCGCCGTCATCGGCATCGCCGGTGTCATCGGCGCACTCGTCGGGGGGCGCGACGGCAATCGACATCTCACCGTGGTGATGTCGTTCTACGCCGTCTTTTTTCTGGGACAAGCGATCAGCTTCTACTACACCACGCGCCGTGGAAAATTCGTGGTGTGGAACAGCATCCTCGACGGACTGCACCTGCGCGGCGACGAGCGCGCGCTCGACATGGGTTGTGGACGCGGCGCCGTGCTGAATGCCATTGCGAAGCGCCTGGCGTCGGGCCACGTGACCGGTATCGATCTCTGGAGCACAAAGGATCAGTCTGGCAACGCCAGCGATGTGACGAGACGCAGCGCCACGCTGGAGGGCGTACTGGAGCGAGTGACGATCGACACCGGTGACATGCGGTCGCTGCCATTCGCCGATGGTTCCTTCGATCTCGTCGTGTCGAGTCTCGCCATCCACAATATTCGTGGACGTCTCGATCGCGCCAAAGCCGTTGCTGAAGCGTGGCGCGTACTGAAACCTGGTGGGCGTCTGCTGATCGCCGACATCCGGTCGACGGCACTGTACGCGAAAACGCTCGAGGCGCTGGGTGCGGTGACAACCACCCGCCGGCTCGGATGGCGCTTCTGGTACGGCAATCCCTTCGCCGCAACGAGCCTGGTCACGGCGTCGAAGCCGTCGCCACGAGGGTGATCCGTTCTACTTCTTTTCTTCGGCGCGCGCCGCAGCCAGGATGTTGCGCAGGCCGTAGTTGCCTTCGTGGCACGCGTACTCGAACGGCGGCTGGCCCGGGTCTCGCGTCAGGTTCATGGCGAACGTCCACGGACGTGCCCAGGTGTGGGAGTCGTCGAAGGTCACCGACCACTCGAGCGTATCCGGACCGAGCGGCGTGAAGCGTTCGATCATCCGCAAGTGCTCGCTCGACCCTCGGTACGGCGTCTTGTCGGTGAAGTTCGTCGTCTCGACGACGAGCGTGTTGCCCTCCCAGTGACCGCGTGCATCTCCCATGTACTGACGAACGCTTGCCGCGATGTGCGGGCGGCCGTCGAGCGGAATCACCCGTGTGTCGTGCACCATCTCGTAGGTGATGGTCACGACGCCGGGGCCCTGTTGTATCTGGTAGGAGTTTCCATAGATGGCCGGCATCATCGAGCCGGGGATTCCGCGCGTGATACAGCGATCGTACAGACTGCGGTCTTCCCACGAATCGGCCGGCCCACGTCCTTTGCGTGCCGCCTGACGCGCGGCCGCTCGCTGCTGCGCTTCCGACGTCTGCGGCGGAACCTTCCCGTCAGGCGGATCGACGACGAGCCAGGGACGGCTGTTGACGGCGTTGTAGTTCTCGAACCAGTGCATCGGGCTGGTCGCGCCTGGGAATTCGCTCAACGTTGGCGCACGCTCGATGGTCTGCTGCTGCCGTTGTTGAACGATCTTCGCGAGTTCGGCAGGCGTGACGTCCTCGATGCGGCGTCCGGCAAATTCCTCCGGCCGTTCGAATGGAATGCCGCTCTCATCGCTGTTCGTGTACGGTCCGGCAATGTCGGGATCTCCCCATGGCGTCCGTACCGGCACGTAGGTACCACGCGGCGGCAGCGCCGCCACCTTCTTTCGCTGCGGCACCTCGCCTGGCTTCACCGGTTGTGCACGCTGTGGTGCCTGTGCGGCTGCGATGCCGCCGCCAACGACAATGCCCAACGCTGCGATGATGACGTGTACTTTCATGATCGACTCATGGCGCTTCTACGCTACCGGCCTCCGGACCAGGGCTTGCTGTTCTGGCACCGTGCGGCTCTTCGGATCGCACTCCGCTACTGACGCGTAGCGCGGTCAGCAATGCTGCCACCTGCAATAAAACAATGGCAAACAGGGGCTGTCGAAAACGACCGGCATCCAGGATCGGGCCGAACACAAGCGGCGACAGCGCCTGCCCAGTGTCCAGACCGGAATAGACAAATCCGTACACGCGACCGAACGAACTACGGCCGAACCTGCTCGTTGCCGCGCGACGCACCAACAGATCGCGACCCGGACCGGCGAAGCCGACACCGAATCCGAGGCCGACCATCAGCGGCCACAGCAGCACTGTTGGCATCGCACCAGACGCGAGGACGGCTGCCATCACCGCGGCGAATCCGAGTGCCGGGGCCACCATCCGATCGGCACGATCTCGTAGAAAACCAGCGGACAACATCCCGGTGCCGCTGCCGACGAGATACGCCGTGAGCCCACCGCTCGCGACGATGAGCGACACACCGTACACCTGACTCAGGATTGCTGGAGCGAAATTCTGCAGAATCCCGAACGCCATCGTCGTGAACAGGAAGAAGGCGAACGACAGCCACACGGCCCCAGAGGCCAGAAATGCGAAGTGTCCCGATCGCTCGCCTGCATCGCCGGTCGCATGACGTGATGGCAGCAGACCTTCACCGTCCACGAGCACATGACGCCGCAGACACAGCGTAGTGAACACTGTCGCACCAATCGCCGCCGCGCCGAATCCAGCGACGTGCCACCCGAACGCGTTGGTGACACCGGCCATGAAGAGCGGCGCAATCGCCCAACCCACGTTGCCCGACACACCGTGGATCGAGAACGCGTGCCCCAATCTCGGTTGACTGACGCGCTGATTGAGGAGCGTGAAGTCGGAAGGATGAAAGATGCTGTTGCCGAGACCGGCGAAGGTTGCGGCCAACATCAGCCAGGGATAGCTCGTCGCCATGCCCAGCACGACGCCGGAGAGCGCGAGCATGCCGACGCCGAAACAGAGCACCAGCCAGCCGCCCACCCGATCGACGACAAAACCCGCAAGCGCCTGTCCGATGCCGCTGATCACGAAGAACGTCGTCGTGAGCAATCCGACGTCGGTGTAGCTGAGTGAGAAATCCCGCATGAGCCACGGGAAGAGCGGCGGCAACATCAGATGGAAGAAGTGCGATGTCCCGTGTGCGAGTCCGACGAGCGCGATGACCTCACGGTCCCTGGGTGGCGTTGGCTTCATTCGGGGGGGTTCGGTTACGTCGAGCTATACGTGCTCGCACTCGGGAGTGTATCCGATTGCACACTGGCGAGCGTTATGGCGTGAACCGGGTCGGAGGGAGTCGTGGGAATGAGAACGAGGGCGATCGATGCGGGTGCTTCAGAGTCTCCAGCCGCAGGTGCCGGCCACGAGGCTTGCCGCCTCGAATCCCTGCACCGCAAACTCCACCGTCGCCGGCGGCGCATTGAACGGTGTGAAGCCGAAGCGCAGTCGCTGGCTCTTCGCGAGCTGTCGCACGAACGCGACACCATTGGGCACAAAGAGTTCCTGTCCGCTTTCAGAGGTCAGCCACTTCTCCGCTGTCGGCTGACCATCGTCCCACTGCAAGCGAACGGTGCGGTGGTCGGTGTCTTCCTCGAAGCCGGCCGAGGTACCGATGGCGACATATGCCTGCGTCGAGCGTGACAGACACCGGACGACGATCGTCGGCCGCACGCGCGACATCCACACCGGCACTTCATGCGTGGCGTCCAACTGGAAGGAGACGGTCTTCGAACCGTCGTGGGCCCACGTCGCCGTCCGTCGTCCGGTCCACGCTGGCGCCGGAGCCGATTCCTTGATGGCAGCTGCGACTGATTTCGTCGGAGCTGTTGGGGCTGGTGCTGCCGCGGCGGCTGTCTGGACCGGTGCATCGCCACGCAACCAGCCAAACGCCAGCACACACGCAATGCCGGCGATCATTCCGGCTCCGCCCACGACCACCAGCATCAGTTGAGTCGCGCGCGGCTGCGCGCTCACCGCGGGCGCCGCCGTCCCGGTCATCGCAGAGGCAGTCGCGGTCTTCGCAGAGATCGTGTCGTTCCTGATTGGACGTACGGCCGGTGTCTCGATTGGACGAACGGGGGCTGGCTCGTCCGGCGTGATTGGGATCGGATCCACGTCCGCCCGAGGCGCAAGTGTGATGCCGACATGCTTCGACCGCGAACTTCACCGGACTTCTCGCCCCCGCGCTTACGAAAACGGCGGGGGCACTTTCTGAATTGGATAGACTTGGTTTCTGGGAACGGGATGGACAAGCCTCGCATCTTCCTCGGCTCATCAGGAAAACAAGCGAAGCTGCTGCAGGCGCTGACACGCGGGCTCGAAGACATCGCGCACGTCGAACCGTGGACGACCTCCTTCAATCCCGGCACCACGACACTGGAGCGGCTCCTGGAGCTCACACGCGAAGTTGATTTCGCCGCGTTCATTTTCGCGCGCGACGACTGGACAACTGTGAGTGCAGCCACATCTGATCCTTCGGGCTCCGGCCAGGCGTCTCCGCGAGACAACGTGGTGTTCGAAGCTGGTCTCTTCGGTGCTGCCCTCGGCATGCGACGAACATTCATCCTGCATGCGAATGGCGCGAAGCTGCCCACTGATCTTCTCGGTCTCACCTGCGTGCGCTACGCCGATACGACTGCCGCCGAGATCAGGCGCGTCAATGAGAAGTTGCGTAAGGCGATCGAGAACGAGGGACGGGCGACACGTCTCGAGGGCCTGTGGTGGCAATTTTCGCTCACCGCACGGAGCACTGAAGAGCCATCGGCAGTGAGCCTGTTGCAGATCTCGCGCGGACGCGACGGAGCGCTGGAAGTCGCGGGCCGCGCGTGGCAGGAGGACGGCACGTTGTCCGCGCGCTACTGCAGCGAGGCGGCGAAGGAAAAGAAGGATCCTCCGTGCGTCTTCTACTACTGGAGAGGCGAACGGCCCCGCGACCCGAATGCACCGCAGCTCGAGGGAACGGGAGAAATCCGGCTCCAGTCGGCGGAGCAGGCGACGGGATTCTTCACGACGCGTTCGGACACGCACCCGCAGGTCAATGCGCGGACGTCAGGTATTTATGTGCGCGCGAATCCCGAGGAACTGAACATCCTTGATGGGCGAGACGATCGGAAACGCGCCGACCTGATCGCGCAACGGTTGGCCGACTGGAAGGCGAGAACGAACGCCTGAGGTCAGCACCCAGCTACCGCGACAAGATACAAACAGCAGGGCTTTTTTTCGGGTTCGCGACTGAGCAACTGGCGTTCCAGGGAATACCGAGGTTTAGTTGCCGGAACTGGCGATCAGCCGGTATGGTCTTGCATCGCAGGGAGCGGGGCTAGCTCGCAAGGCACCGACGTTGCGCGACAACGCTCGCGCTGATCCCTATCAGTGAAGGAGTCATCAACATGGCTGACAACTGGGGCCTGTGCATGGATTGCAAGTGGTGGCAGATCGAACCGGAAGGCACGATCGAGCCGCACACACTCGGCCTCTGCATCGACGAAGATCTGCAACCGTTTCTGTTGCGTGTGTCCGGCGACAGCGGCTGCAACCACTTCATGCCCGGCGAGCCGGCTCGTGCACGCGGCTCGGCCAGTGCGCCGCCAACGGCAAAGCCGACGCGATAACACTCGCTCGCTCGCGGCTTCCCACGACCCGTCCAGCGCCTGGCGGCGATGGCGTACTTGGCCGACGCGTGGGTTCGCCACTTGTCCTATGCAGGCGCGTTGGTGCGACCACGGTCGTCGTGACTGTGGGCCTTGCGTTGTTTCAAAATCACGTGATTCGATCACGCATTCGCAACAAGGAGTGAGCATGGAGACGCAGGATCGACGGACGTTCCTTGGGCTTGCGGCGGCATCGTTGCTGCCGGCCCTGCTCGACGCACAGACATCACCGAGCCAAACCTCTGCCCCTCGACCTCCGGCCGAACTCGCGCGGCACGCGTTGAGCGGTCCGTTCGAAGGATGGGAGGTCGTGCTCGTCGAACTGAACATCCCACCCGGTCGCAACGCATCAGGCCCCGGTCATCGCCATCCGGGAGCCGTCCTCGGCTACGTCGTCGAAGGACAGATGCGCTTTGCGATCAATAACGAAGCAGAAAAGGTCCTGCCGGTGGGCAGCACGTTCTTCGAACCGTCCGGCGCTGTCCACACCACCAACGGTTCGGCGCGATCCGATGGACCGACGCGCGCGGTGGTCTTCATGCTGGTGCCGAAAGGGAGTCCGCTCACCTCACCGGCGTAAGGCGAGTTCGTCATGGCACAAGCTCCCTCGCCACCACCAGACGTACGTCGCGGTTCACGACCCGGTCTTCGTTGCGGCGTCGCAGGCATCCTTTGCAGTGGACGACGACCTCGTGATCGGTGCGGCGCGAGGAAAGGTCGCGAAGGCGTAGCGGCTGCGTCCGAGAGAGATGATCGCTGGACCGGCCGTCAGCGACGACGCGATCGACATGGGATGCCTACGGACTCTGTCTGACGGGACCCCTCAAGGGCACGCAACTGAAGTCGCTGATTCTTGTTCCGGAATTCTGGTTCGCGTGGTCGCAGTTTCGCCCTGCGACGCGGCTGTTCACGGCGTCACGCGATTTGTAGACCGGCCTTGCGCAAGCCCTCGAGCAGCCGGCGCTCTACTCCATCCAGAGCGGAATCCCGAGCTTGACGCCCAGGCCGGGGAGGCGCATCAGTGTGGACGTGCCGTGCGCGATCAGACGATTGTCTGGGGTGAGCACCTCTGCTTCGGCATAGGAGATCGTCTTGCCAGCCTTGATCAGTGTGCCGGTGCAACGGAACGACTCCACGCGGGCCGGAGCCAGATAATTCAACTTCAGGTCTACTGACGCCAACCCGTCCTCGTCGCTGTCGATCGAGAGGAAGCAGGCCCAGAACGTGGCGGTGTCGATCAGCGTCGCGATGTTGCCGCCGTGGACGACGCCTAGTGGCTGCATACGGAACTCCGCTGCTTCCATCTCGACCGTGGCGCGTCCCCAGGCGAGGTCGGTGATGCGCATGCCCATGTGGCGCACAAACGGCGCGTCGTTGACGAGGGCGAACAAGCGTTCGCGATATTGCGGATTGAAGACACGCGCGGTGGTTTGCACGTCGCGAGAATAACCCTGAATGCGCAACACTCGCCAACTCGACGATTGGCTCGGGTTCAGAATGTGACAGTGACTCGAAATGCGCTCGCGTGTCTCGTGATGACGGTCGCGGTCGTATGCATGCCTTCCGCTCTGTATGCCCAATACCAGCTCACGCCGGTGGCAACCGGCCTTTCAAACCCGGTGTTCGTTGGTCATGCAGGCGATGGCACGCACCGCCTCTTCATCGTCGAGCAGCACGGCATCATCCGCGTCCTGCAACCGGACGAGCAAACGCCGACCACGTTTCTCGACATTCGTTCGAAGATTGCCAGCGTTGGTGAACAAGGTCTCCTCGGGCTCGCGTTCGATCCTCAGTACGGAACGACCGGACGGTTTTTCGTCTTCTACACGCGCGCGGGGGACGGCGCGATCGTCATCGCCGAATATCGCGCGTCCGCCGATCGGAACGTTGCTGACGCGACGGAACACGTACTACTGACGATTCCGCATCCCACCAACACCAATCACAACGGAGGCATGCTTGCGTTCGGACCCGACGGCGATCTGTACGTCGGGGTCGGCGACGGTGGTGGCGGCAACGATGAACCGAACAACGCGCAGAACATCGACCTGCTGCTCGGCAAGATTCTCCGCATCGACGTCGATCAGTCGGCGCCGGCAGCGCCGTATTCCTCGCCGCCCGACAACCCGTTCGTCAACGCACCTGGTCGCGATGAGATCTTTGCGTTTGGCTTTCGCAATCCGTGGCGGTTCAGCTTCGATCGCACCACCGGCGAACCATGGATTGGAGACGTCGGGCAAGACGAGCGCGAAGAGATCGATCGCGCCCTCGTCAAGGGCGGCAACTATGGGTGGCGGATCTACGAGGGATTCCTGTGCACCGACCTGGGACCCTCGTTGTGCAACCCATCCGATTACATCGATCCTGTACTCGACTACTCACACACGCAGGGACGATGTTCAGTGACCGGCGGGTATGTGTACCGAGGATCCCGCGGAACCCTGCCTGCGGGCGTGTACGTCTACGGCGACTTCTGTTCGGGCGAGATCTTCGTGACGAACGGAGCGATACAAGCCGTCCTCATGTACACCGCGATGAACATCTCCTCGTTCGGTGAGGATGAGGACGGAGAACTCTATGTCGTCGATCGTGGCGGCACGGTCAGCCGGATCGAATTGATGCCCGCTACGGCACGATGAGGGTGGTACGGTCCACCGAGGTGCCCTCGCCAACCATCAGCGTATACGCCTGGTTCGCCTGCTGGCATACGTATTCGAACAGTTCGGTGCCGTCTTCCCAGCGCAGGTTCGACGTCCCCGTGAACGGCTTCGTGTAGGCACCGGGATCGTCGACCGTCAGTTCGTACCTCATCGACCCAACCGATGTCCGTGTGTACTTCTCGAGCAAATGGAGCTGGTTGGTGTGCGGGAGCTGACCGCGATCGATCCAGAAGCCCTCATTGAAACCGATGGTATCGACGACCAGCGTGTCACCTTCCCACCAGCCGATGGAATGGCCGTAATAGCTCGGCGTCAGATTCCGCGGATGCGAGCGGCCGTCCATGTAGATCGTGCGGTAGGTATGCGGGCCGCCGATGTCGAAGATGTACGCGAGCTTCAACTCCGCCAGCTCGAGGAACTCGGCGCCGTACGGGGTCAGCCATTGGCGCGGTCCACCTGACGGCTTGCAGCGCGTGTGCGGCTCGAGCTCGTTGCGCCGGCGATCGTCGGACATCGCGAGTGTCCAGTCCATGTACGGGACCGGTGTGCACGGCGCAGCCGCGCCGCCACCTCGCCCTGCACCAGCAGCGCCAGCGGCACCAGGACCCGCCGCCCGTCCGGCGGTGGCGCCAGGATTCAACGATGCCGGTCCCGCCACTCTGTTCGCGTTGCAGAACCCGAGATTGCCGCCGACCCAGACACCCTTTCGCGTCGACGTGTTGCCGATCACGATGTGTCCGTCAGCGGTCCGCGGTGCGGGCTCATTGGCCAACCGGGCGCGCGCATCTTGCTGTCGTTGCTGCTGGGTGGTGGCCGCAGCCTGATCCTGCGTGCTGCCCTGAGGCACGGCGACCTGCACGCCCGGCCTGCCCTGCGTTTGCGCCCACATCGCCCCACCGGCGACGACGCTGGTTACCAACGAGAGGAGGGCCACTCGGATCCGATGCAGTTTCATCCCGCGGATCCTAGCACGGCGCTGTTCACCCACCGAATTGGGTCGTTTCTTCATGCGACGCGCATTACGCGCCACCCAACTTGTCAGACGGTTCGTTCGTCTATAGCATATGTGGTTATGACAGCTATTGATCATCGGATGCTCGATCGCGAGCTCAAAAAAGGATCGGCGGAGCTGATCATCCTGTCGATCGTCGAGGCCCGCTCTCGCCATGGCTACGAGATCAGCAAGCTGATTGAGGCGCGATCGAGTGGATCGTTGAAATTCCACGTCGCGTCGCTCTATCCCCTGCTCTATCGCCTCGAGGAGCGGGGGTGGCTGCACGGTAAATGGGTGGAAAAGCCTGGACAACGGCGCCGCCGTTTTTACAGCCTCACTACCGAAGGCCGCCGCGTGCTGGCGCGTCAGCGTGACACGTGGAAGGCCTTTGTCGATGCGATGCGGCTCATCACCGGAGTGGACCATGCCTGACCATTCGAGCAGCCCTGCATCGTGGGCAGCACACCTGCGAGCTCGACTCGCCGGCCTTCGTCTGACCCCAGCGCGTGAGGCCGAGATCATTGAGGAACTGTCACAGCATCTCGATGCGCGCTACGAGGAGCTGATCGAGGCAGGTATCAACCAGGACGAGGCCCGGCGGCTGGCGCTCGAGGAACTGCGCGAACCCGAGGCGCTGGCCCAGTCGATGCGGCCACTCCGGCAGTCGAACGTGTCACCACCCGTGACGCCTGGCGTGTGGCGCCGCTTTCCCGCTGCCGATCTGTGGCAGGACGTCCGCTATGCGGCACGTGTGCTGCGCAAGCAACCCGGCTTCACCGCCGCCGCCGTCATCACACTCGCCCTGGGCATCGGTGCAAACACCGCCATCTTCAGCCTGATCAACGCGACACTCCTGCAACGACTGCCGGTAGCCAACCGCGACCGACTGGTCTACGTGTGGCGCGGTAATGTCGGTGGGGTCTTTCCATATCCCCTTTACGCGTCCCTGCGCGACAACAATCACGTGTTCGACGGCTTCGCGGTGTGGGGCGGCATCACCGCAAGCCTGAATGCCGACAACGTCACGGATCTCGTACAGGGTGTCATCGTCACCGGCAATCTCTTCGACACACTCGGTGTTCGTCCCGAGCGTGGACGACTCCTTTCGCGCAGCGATGACGCGACCGTTGGCGGACATCCAGTCGCCGTGATCAGTCACGGATTCTGGCAGACGCGTTTCGCGGCACGGCCCGATATCGTCGGTCACGACATTCTCCTGAACGGTCACCCGTTCACCATCGTCGGTGTGACGCCTCCTGCTTTCCGGGGGCCTCAGGTCGGCGGCCAGCCGGATCTGTACGTGCCGATGATGATGCAGGCCATCATGCGTCCACCGCGTGCCGCCTACTCGGGTGAGATGAATGCCGATCTACTCAATAACAAGACCAACAGCTGGCTGTTCGGTGTCGCCCGGCTGAAACCCGACGTCACACCGGAACAAGCTCGCGCCAATCTGATTCCAATCGAAGCCGCTTATGCCAGTACCGTCGGACCGGGCGCGCGCGCGATTGGCGTCGCCGTGTTACCGGTGGACGAGGGGAATCCGGCGCAGCGACAACGCATGCGGTTGGTGGCGCTCTTACTCGGCGGCGTGGTCGGTGCCGTGCTGCTGATCGCGTGCGCCAACATCGCCAACATGCTCCTCGCCCGAGCTGCCGCACGACGACGTGAGCTCGCCGTGCGTCTGGCGCTGGGCGCAAGTGCCGGGCGGCTGTTCCGTCAACTCCTCACCGAGAGCGTGCTCCTCTCGCTCGTGGGCGGACTGCTCGGCCTCGGGCTGGCGTGGGCCATGGCGCGGGCGATCGCAGGAGCACCGCCGCCTCGCGGCGCACTCCCCCTTACGGTGGAGTTCCCGATCGACAGTCGCGTGCTGATGTTCTCATTCGTACTATCGCTACTCACGGGCATCATCTTTGGTGCGCTACCCGCCCGTCGCGCAACAAAGCCGAGTGTAGTGCCAGCCCTCAAGGACGCGGCAGTCGACAACACCGAGCACGGCCGGCGCTTCAGTCTGCAAAAAACTCTCGTCGTCACCGAGGTCGCGCTCTCGATGCTGCTGCTCATCCCCGCAGGTCTTTTCGTACGCAGCCTGCAGGCGGCGCGCGCGATCGATCCGGGATTCGACGTCGAGCGCATCGTGTCGGCACCCCTGTCGATCAATCTCCTCCGATACACAAGCGATCAGGGGCGCGAATTCTATCGGCAGGTCATCGAGCGTGCGCAGCGCATACCCGGTGTCGAAGCGGCCGGCGTCGCGCGGGTGCCGATTCTGAACGGCACCGCGCGTATGCTCGGCTTCCTGATCGAGGGGCAGCCGGGCCCAGAGGCCGACTTCGTGTTCAGCGAAGGCGGCGCCATCACCAGAAACCGCAATCAGATCAACGCCAACGTCGTCAGCCCCGGTTTCTTCAAGACGATGGGGATTCCGGTCATGATCGGGCGGGACTTCGGTGATCAGGATTCCGTGAACAGCCCGCGCGTGGTCGTCATCAATGAGGCGACGGCGAAGATGCACTTCGGCAACGCAAATCCGCTCGGCGCACGTGTGAGCTTCCGGGGACGGCGCGGACCGTGGTACGAAATCATCGGCGTTGTTGCCGACAGCAAGTACGCAGCAGTGGGTGAAGACCGTGCTCGTATGGTCTTTATGCCGGTCGCGCAGAATCACGAGACCGGCATGACGCTCTATGTGCGCACGTCAGTCCCGCCCGAGGCCATGATCGGCAGCTTGAGACGCGAGATCCAGGCGCTCGAGCCCAACCTCCCGGTGCCGGAGATCGCCACGATGCGCGACACAGTCGCGACATCGCTCTTCGCCGCGCGTCTGGGAGCATGGCTGGTCGCGCTCTTCGGCGGTCTGGCGCTACTGCTTGCTGCGATCGGCGTGTACGGTGTGCTCTCCTTCTCGATCGCGCGCCGGACTCGTGAGATGGGGATTCGCTTCGCGCTGGGCGCAAAGGTGAGTCAGATCTTTCTGCTGGTCATCCGCGACGGGATGATGCTGGTCGTCATAGGCGTGGCGATCGGCATGATGGTGGGACTGGTCGCCGCGCGATCGCTGGCCAGCTTTCTGTACGGCGTGTCGACATCCGATGTGGCGACGTTCATCGTGGCGACGGTCGTCCTTCTGGCTGCAGCGCTGGTCGCGTGCATCATTCCGGCGAAGCGTGCAATCGGCGTGGATCCGATCGTCGCGCTGAGATACGAATGAGTGGTCGTGTGAAGAAAAGACTTCGTCAGCACGGGGGTCGCAAGCAGGACGCCTGGATCCCCGTGCCCCGTTGTGTTGTGGAGCCGCTAATTACTTCTTTTCTGCCCCAACGGTGATCGCCGTGGCAACGCGGTCAGCGCCCTTGGTCGAGTAGTTGATCGTGACCTCTCGGCCCGACATCGATGCCAGTCCGGCAACGCCGCCCTGCGCGCCGGTTACTTTCGTCGAGCTGTTGAACATAAACGTCTCGCCGCTGGCGAGCGTCAGGGTCATCTTGTCCGTATCGACCGACTTCAGCTCGCCTTTCGCAGTTTCGGACTTCTGC
>DATCXH010000083.1:0-9891 GCA_036565925.1 Vicinamibacterales bacterium | reverse complement strand
GTGGCTGCATCCGATTGGTGTTGTTGAGACTGGCGTTCTGCCACACGTTGACCACATTGCGTGGCGACACATTCAACAACGCCTTCGTGACACGCTGGAAATCACCGGTGTTCTGATCCTGCTGCTGTGAGCGGACCGTGGTCATGATGGCCACGCCGATGACCCATGTCGTACCGGAGAACGTGCGCTCCTGGTAGAGGAAGCATGGCGGAACTACACCAGCCCCGTTTGGCGGGTTCGGGAGCAGGTTGGTGAGCAGGATCTGCTCGACGGTGACCGCTGGCTTGGCGGCGGTAGTAAACGGCATGACGTTTCGATACAAACGTCCATTCGCCAGGTCGCAGGTGTACTCGACGTAGACCATGCGGCCGTCCCCGTTCACATCGCCGACGATCTTCATCACGTTGCCGGTCGATCCATTCATCATCGTCGTCGGAATGACGCCGGCGGCAAATCCTCCTGTCGCCTGCACCTGTGCTCCGGCGGCGTGAGCGAACGCGAAGTCCGCGGTAATGGAGTTCGCGCCCACTCCTGTCAATGTGACCGTCTCTTCCGTGGCGCCACTGCCGACGATGACGTGCTCACCGACGAACAAGCCCTCAGTGCTGGTGCCGATGACGCCGTCGATGATGCTTTGGATGTTGACGGTAAATGTACCAATGCCGGTTGCACCGGCCAGCGTCAGAGACCCGGGCAGCGACACACGTCCTGCCTGACCGACCTCCTGCTGCAACAGTGCCGTCGCGTTGCGCACACTCGAGTGCATGTCCGAGCGATTGGTCATCTTCTGCCCGAGGCGCGTCATGTCCATCGTCGAGCCGACCACGATGCCGGACACGATGAGGATCACCGCCATGGAGACGAGCAGTTCGATCATCGTGAATCCGCCTTCGCTGCCTCGCAGCTTCGGCGTGACAAGTCTTCCGCTGCTTCGTCGCCGTGTATCTACTGCGCTCGTCATCACAGGGTCCTTAGAACGGGAACGTCTTGAGAGAACTTACCGTGGCGCGCGGTCTGAGAACCCATGCGCCTTGCGAGTTCCGCACCGTCGTCGTGACGGTGATCTGCTTGAGGTTCGCTCTCACGCCTCCACCGGGCGCCGGCACAGTGCTCACCTGCCACACGCGCTGGTAGTACCAATCGTTTGTGCCATCCCCGTCATTGCTGTCCGCGGGCGGAGCACCGTTGGGAGAAGGAATGAGCGTTCCCTGCATGTCGAGATAGTCGGCGTATTGCGCAACAGGAGCGGCCGGGTTGCTGCTGCCGCCGAGGGTCAGACCGGATCCGCCAATGTCCGTGGCCGGAAACACCCGCGTGTCTGAGGTCGTGTCGCCATAGGACAGCGCCATCAACTGTTCGAGCTTGTCTTGCGCGTACTCGGCGGCGCGCGACGAGAGATGACCCTGGTTTTCGCTGGTCGCGAATGCCACCGTCGCGAGCGGCAACGTCCCGGCTGCCACCACGAGCAACAAGCCGAGACCAACCATCGTCTCGAGCAAGCTGAATCCCTCGTCGCGACGATTCACTGTAGTAATGGTGGTTGACATGGGTATCCTCACCGCGCGGTCCATAGCGGGTTCGCCAGATGCGGAGACGACCAGAAGCGAATCAGCGGCGTCGTCGTAATCGTCGTTCCCCACACCCCGTCGTCTCCGGTGATGTACAACGCATGCCGTGGATACAGCGTGCCATTGGCATCAACCGGCAGGCCGCGTGAGTTGAACGTCACGCAAGCCGTGTTGGCAATCGGGTCAGCCACCGTGAGCGTGTTGGTGCACGTCGGCGACTGCATGATGTTGACCTGCGTATTCGGCGGTGGCGCATTCAGTTCGGCAAACCCGAAGGACACGCCCGGGGACAGCTGATTGACACCACCGTCATTCACCCACGCACCAGGGTTTCCGTTGGCCGGCTTGTTCCACACCTGCAGGACGAATGAACCAGGCACCGGTGGGTTCGCCTGAGGATTGCCGAGGTTGGCCATTACGCGAGCGCGCGTGAATTGCGCGGATGCGCGCATTTTCGCAACACCTACGAGGTTGCGAATGATCTGCGCATCGCCGCGCAAGCGGCTGCCCCTGATGGACATGTCGGTGATCGGGATCACCGTGGCGGCGATGACCCCGATGATGCCGACGACCATCATCATTTCGATGAGGGTGTACCCGCGTTCCGATCTCATGCCGGCTGATGCTGCAAGCACAGCGCCAGCACGACGATTCGATGACTAAGTGATTGTCTGCGTGGAACTAGTGCGGTATACACCGCGGCTGGTGTCGATCGACGCGCGTGCCAGGATGGAACAAGCGACCAACGATTTTGATCGCTGCGTTCGAAATCGTGCGGGCCGGACACGATTTTGAAAGAGGGCTGTGAAGAATCGAGAAAGCGGTGACGAAATCGTGCGCGTCACTCCACCCCTGCACTGATACTTCTCGGGCCTTGTGGTTTTCGCATTAGCAGAACGAGCGGCACCATCACAAAAAACAGGATGCCAAGCAGCCGGAAAATCATCACGAACGACACCATCGCTGCCTGCCGCTGCACCATTCCATAGAGTACGAGGTACGCCTGGTTCGTTGCGGCGACAGCATCGCCCGTTCTGGCCAGGAATGCGGCTTTCAACTGCGCCAGCATTTCGTTCGTCGCCGGATCGAAGAGTGTCACATGCTCTCCCAGCATCGATCCAAATGCCTGACGACGGCGGGCCAGCATCGTGCCGGTCACGGCGATCCCCACGCTGCCACCGATGTTGCGCATCAGATTGAACAGGCTGGTCGCATAACCCATGCGCTGCGGTTCAATGGTCGCCATTGACACTGTCGTGAGTGGTACGAACAGCAGCGACAGGCCCAGCCCCTGCAGAACCTGCGGCCACACGAAATCCCAGTAACCAGCGTCGAGATTCACTTCGCCCAGCCACAGCATCGTCAGGCCACCTACCACCAGCCCGACGCTCAGTAGCTTGCGGGGATCGATATAGGCCGTCATCACACCGACGAGCGGCATCATGAAGAGCGATCCGACTCCGCGTGGCGCCATGGCTTCCCCGGCGGCCAATGACGAATAGCCGAACAGCGTCTGCAGCATGAGCGGCAGCAACACCAGGCTGCCGTACAGCGCAAAGCCGACCACCGTCATCAGGAAGACACCAACCGAGTAGCTGCGATCCTTGAACAGCCGGAGATCAACGATCGGATGCGGCGTCCGCAGCTCGTAAATGACCAGGGCTACAAGCGCAACGACCGAGATCATCGCCAGAGTCGCGATCATCGTTGACGCGAACCAGTCTTCCTGCTGGCCTTTATCCAGGACAAACTGCAACGCCCCGATACCAACGACGAGCAGACCCATGCCCCAGTAATCGATCCCTTGCGACTCCCGACGCAGATAGGGCGGATCGAACACGAACATTCGCGTCATGAGCAGCGCGATGATCCCGACTGGAAGGTTGATGTAGAAGACCCATCGCCAACTGTAGTTTTCCGTCAGCCAGCCACCAACAACGGGCCCGAGGATCGGCGCAACGACGATGCCGACTGCCCAGAATCCCATGGCTCGTCCGCGGTCTTCCGGTTTGAACGTCTCGAGCAGCACCGCCTGCGAGAGCGGCTGCAGCGCACCGCCGGTGGCGCCTTGAATGATGCGGAAGACGATCAGCATCGCAAGGTTTGGCGCGGCGCCGCACAGAAACGACGCGAGCGTAAAGCCAGTCGTCGACAGCATCAGCAGGTTCTTGCGACCGAAGCGACCGGCGAGCCACCCGGTCATCGGCAAGATGATCGCGTTGGCCACGAGATACGACGTGAGCGCCCACGTGGCCTCGTCGGTCGTCGCCGACATGCTGCTCGCGATGTGCGGCAGCGACACATTTACGACAGTCGTGTCCAGCACCTCCATGAAGGTGGCGAACATGACCGCGATCGCGACAATCCAGGGATTGACGACTTTCTCGGGCACGAGTCTCAGTCCGTATAAACGGTCGGAACCACCGACATGCCAGGCCGCAGCAGATGCTCGGGGTCTTGACCCGCATCGAGACTGATGCGAACAGGAATGCGTTGCACGACCTTGACGTAGTTCCCCGTCGAGTTGTCGGGCGGCAGCAGGCTGAATCGCGCGCCGGTCGCCGCGGCGAGACTCTCGACTTTTCCATCGAACGTCTTGCCACCGTATGCGTCCGCACGAATTGTGACGCGCTGACCAGGACGGATGTTTTCGACCTGCGTCTCTTTGAAGTTCGCCGTAATCCACACGCGATCGAGCGGGATGATCGCCATCAACGCCTGACCCGGCTGAATCAGCTGGCCCACTTCAACGGTCTTCTTGCTCACGGTGCCTTTCACCGGCGCCTTGAGCGTCGTGTATTCGAGATTCATCTCTGCCTGTTTCACGACGGCGCGCGCCTGCATGACTTTCGCTTCTGCGGCTGCGGCACGGGCCTGAGTGGCTTTCACTTGTTCCGGTCCGCTCTGCGCGTCCGACAACTCTGCGGACGCCTGTTGCACCTTCGCTCGCGCCTGCACCAGCCGGCTCTGCGCCACTCGCACGTCCAGTTCAGCCTCGACGACTTGTGCGGCAGTCGATTCGGCCGCCGCGGCATCGGCATTCGCGGTAGCTACGGCTGCGTCGAACTGCTGCTGCGCGATCTCGTCCTTCGCCAGCAGCGGCTTGAAACGCTCGACGTCCTTCGCCGATTTCGCCGCCGTCGCTGCCGCCTCTCGCTGTTTCGCCTGCGCGGTCGCGAGCCTCGCCTTGGACGCCTCGATGCTCTGTTCGGCAGTGCTGACTTCCGACGTCGCTTGATCGACGCCTCCCTTCGCTGTCGTCACATTGCTCGCCGCGCTCGTCGTTGTGATCGGCACGCCGGCGCGGGCCGCTGCCGCCGAGGCCTCGGCGTCGGCCAACTCCGCCCGCGCGCGTTCAAGCGCGATCTCGAAGTCGCGCTTATCGATCTGGACGAGCACCGTGCCTTCCTCCACATGCTGGTTGTCCACGATCGACACGCTCATGACGATTCCACCGACACGTGCAGCGATCGGCGTCACGCCTGCATCCACCTGCGCGTCGTCGGTCGATTCACGATTGCGCGTCGTCCACCACCAAATGCCCGCAGCCAGCGCCACAAGGGCAACTACCCCGATCAGTATCCGGAGCCGTGTCGTTGTCATCGATTGCCGCCGCCCCCGAGCAACGTCTTGACCGCGTCCTCAGCCGAGCCAAGCGAACGCGCCAGCATGGCCTTGGCGAGGTTGAAGCCATATTGCGCGTTGATGAATTGCTCGCTGGCCAGCGCCACCGCTTCCTGTGCCTGGACGACTTCGATATTCGAGACGACGCCGGCGGCGAAGCGATCGCGCGACTGCGTCAGCTGCAGTGCGGCCAGTTCTCTCGCTCGGGTCGCTGCCGTGAGCTGCTCCTCGGTTGACTGCAGATCGAGAAATGCCGAACGGACGTCGTAATACACCTCAGTTTTCAAGTCGTCGGCTTCGGCGCGGCGATCACGCAGATCGGCGTCGGCCTCCGCCAATTTCCCCTGTTGCCGGCCGCCCTCGAAGATCGGCACACCCAGCTCGCCGGTCAGGTTGAAGGTCGGAAGCGCCGAGCTCAACGCGAGCCCAATGGTTCCGTAGTCGGCTCGGAGCTTGAACGTCGGCAGCCCTTCGCCGACGACCGCACGGCGCGACGCCTCGGCCGCACGAACGCGTTCCAGCGCCGCCAGATAGTCGGGCCGCTGACGATACGCGCGTTCGAGCGCATCGTCGAAGGTCATCGTCGGCGTGGGCACGTTGGGAATGTCTTCGCTCAACGTGAACGACTGCCCGACCGGCAAACCAATGATGCGCGCCAGCTGCAGTTTGGCCTTCTCGAAATCATTGTCGGCGGCGATCGTCCGCTGTCGTTCAGTCGTCAACCGCACTTCGGCGCGAATCACATCAACGCCCGCGACGATGCCACTCTCCCGCAGGGACTGTGCCTGACGATGAAGCGCATCGGCGGTCTCGAGCTGCGCCCTCGCGGACGTCGCTCGTGCGCTGGTGGCCATCACCTGAAGGTAGGCATTGGCGGCCACGAGCACCACGAGGTCGCGAGCGCTGCGATTCGAATGGCGGGCGGCAGCGACATTGAATCCCTCCGCTTTCGCCTCATTGAATGCGCTCAGATCGAACAGGGACTGCGTGAGAAATACGCGGGCGTCGAACACCGTGAACGGGCCGACAATCTTCGGGAACGTCGCGATCAAGGGCGAGGCGTTGAGCGGAAAGCCAAACGCTTCGAGATTGTTCTTGCGACGTGACACCGATGCACTTGCGGTGACATTCGGCAGCAAGTCAGCCCGCTCCACGGCGCGTGTGCCTGAAGCGCGATCGAGGCTCTGCTCCGAGAGCAACACGCCGAGGTTGTGACGCAGCGCGCGCTCGATGACGTCGAGCACGGTGAGCTGCAGGGTGTCTTTCACCACCATCCCTTCGGGGACGCCTCCGGCGAACGGGCTGTTCGCCGGCAAGGTGGGCCGCTGCTGAGCGGACGCGAGGCTCACGCTGGCCAGCACGACGGCGGCGCACAACGAGGCCATGCTGAGGTGTGTGCGTTTGAATTGTGTCGGAATCATAGGAAGGACGGATCTCGAGTGTCTATCCTATGACTGTACCTCAGAAACAACGGGTGGCTTCACCGCGACGCTTGGGCGCGCGCCTTATGCGAGCTTGGCTTTGAGTACGCCGATCTGCACGAGCAGACCGGTGAAGTCATAGATGCGCCGCTCATGAATGATCTTGCGGTCCTTCAAACGATGGACGAAGGCCCCCGATAAATGAAAGTGCTTGCCGGTCGGCTCGAAGCCGAGCAGCGGGCGCATGTGCGTGCCCTCGAAGCTCAGAATCGCGACGACGATGTCGCCGTCGATCACGAGGTCGTCCACGGTCATCGTCAAATCGAGGAACGCGTCGAACATCGCTCCGAGCGCCTTTTCAGCGTCGCGGCCGGTGTGTACGCCGGCGCTGGGGCTGTCGATCACGGTGTCATCGGTGTAGTCGAGAGAGAGGGTCTTGGCGTCGAGATCCTCCCAGGCTTCCTGGCGTCGCTTGAAGAGGGCCACGATCTCGCTACGGGTCATTCCGCTTTCCAGCCGGCGGGTGTCCTCGACCGTCGTTCCTGGCTCGAGTGTCATAGCGTCCTCCTTGCGTGCCACCGGATCATCTACTTCTTTACTGCCGCGGTCCAGTCCCACAACTGTGACCGGAGCCGGCCCGAGTGCCATGCCTCAAGGAGAACGGTCAACCGGCAGGGCAATGCTTCGGAAGGTGAAGCGTTCTGGTGCACCGGATAACAGGGCACGGCCCGTCCGATGAGGACGGGCCGAATGCAAGGCGCACACGGCGCTGCGCGTGCGTGCGTCAGCGTTAACTACGGTTTGGGTAGACGTTGAACGTCTTTCCGTTGAACGTTACGCGCTCGGTCTTGATTTCGAACTTCTTCGGGTCGCGATTACGATGCCCGTGAACTTTCACCATCGATCCGACGGGAATCGCGTCCTCGGTCAGGCCGGAGCTCTTGGTCTGCGGCACGGACGCGAGCGTCAGATCCCAGACCTGCCCGTCCATCGCCTTGATCTTCATCGTCGCGTGCGGTCCAACCAGGGTGAGAGGGCTCGAGACTGTGCCCGAGAGCTCGAACTCCTCGTCGCTATTGCCCGCCCATCCATGATGCGCGGCAGCAGAGATCGGTAACAGCGCGAGCGCACAAACGACCATGAATGCAAAGAATCGCGACTGCATAAGACGCCTCCTTCCATCGTAGAGGCGGGTGTGTACACCCGCCTACCAACCAGGCATCAGATTGAATCCGAACTGCCATCCCTGACCCGGACGTTGAAACGGCCTCGCCACATCGAACTCGCCCACTGCGAAGCCGAAGATGTTCACGCGCAGTGCAACACCGGCCGACGACACACCTCCGTGTGAGCCGCCAAGGACGCCGGGGCGCTCGCCTGCCTGCCACGCCGTGCCCCCATCAGCGAAGAAGGCGACTTCAACCGGCACAGGTCCGTACATGTTGCCCGACACCCCAAACGGACGCAGCAACGGGAAGCGGAACTCGATGTTGCCGATCAGCATGCGGCTTCCGGTGAGTTTATCGATCGCCGCGCACGAGGTCGTCCCGTCGCCCACGCACTCGTCAGACGAGAAGCTGCCGACGTCGTAACCGCGCACCAGCCACGGATACCCGATGTAGAGCGGGAAGATGCGCGTGTCAGAGGAGTCGCGACCGTACCGGCCGTAGTGCATCGCACGTACGGCGACGGTGTAGAACGGCGCGGGCATGAAGTAGTGGCGATAGTCGGCGAGGAAGCCGGTGAAGTTCAGTGTGCCAAACGTCGGCGACACTTCGAAACGCGAGCGCTGACCCTGCACTGGGCTGGTCGCACCGTAGATCGAGGTGTCGAACACGTACGCTGCCGACGATGTGCCCAGCGACAGCGTGTCACCGAGGGATGTCGTCTCGGTGTCGTTCTGAAAGACTTGTCCCGTGATTCGTGAGTACGACTGCGTGGTCACGATCTGATCGAACGAGATCTGACTGGCGCCCCCCTGCAGCTCGATGCGCGAGGCGCGATTGAATGGGTAGGCGACGACACCAGAGGCGCTCCGCTCGGTCTGGCGGAAGACAAACAGTTGATCGGTCTGAATGACGTCGCCATTGGGCCGCTGACTGAGCGAGCTCTGGAAGCCGCTGCTCAGATACGGCACCTGTCCGCCGACCACTCCCCAATTCCAGCGGTTTGCCTGGTTGAAGTACCCAACCTGCATTCCGATGTCCTTGAAGCTGGTATTGCCCCCCAGTCCCGAGTTGATCTGAAAGGCCGTGACCAGTTGATGGTTCCGCAGCATGTCGGAGAACGACAGCGCGAGGCCGCCGCCGAACGACGTGCCGAAGCGGCTGACGCCAACGCCGACCACAGGCTGCGCAACACCTTCAACGTGAAGCCTGGGGCTGTAGGGCACGATCTCAGGCGCGGTCTGCGGCTCGGGCAAACCGACGGTGGACGACGCGAGCAGCTCCGTCACCTGGCTCGGCTTGCGGTCGACCGGCGGCAGGATCGCGGCATTCTGCGTCACCGGTGCGAGCGGCTTGCCGGGTCCCCCATTCACCGTGAAAATGTCGTACTTGCTGTCCTGGTAGACGCTGAAGGCGACGGTGCCCGTTCGCGACGCGACCGACAGTGCCGGACTCGAGGCCGTGATCCCACTCACGCCCGTCGCCAGCCTCGTCAACTGCGTGACGCCCGATTCGGCCTGCGCATCAAGGCCGATCCGAAACAGGTTGGGAATGCCGCCACGATCGGAGATGAAATAGAGGGCTTGCGAATCAGCCGACCATTGCGGGTTGAGGTGCCTGGCGTCCGCGAATCCCTTGACCGCGTCGATCGCACCGGTTTCCACGTCGATAACGACCAGCCGGTACGGACCAAACGACAGCGTGGCCAGATCGCTGGTCAAACGATCCGTGGCAAATGCGATGCGTTTGCCGTCAGGCGACCACGCCGGATGAATTTCGGCATACGGGTCGTTGGTCAGCCGCCGCAGGCGTTCGGTGGAAAGATCGTAGACGAACAGATCGGTCAGTCCGCGCTGCATCGCGCTGAACGCGATGGCCTTTCCATCCGGCGACCAGGTGGGATTCAGAATCTCATCGACGTCAGGTACCGGAATCTCCTTCGTGCGTGACCCCTTCTGCGCATCGAAGATCGCCAAGGCGGCACGGCCCGTCGCGACGGTCCCGACGACGATCTGTTTGCTCGCGCTGTCCCACGCGCCGGCCGAATAGATGAACTGAATGCTGGACGTGTGAGGATCGGTCGCCGTGCTCGTCAGCTTGCGAACGATCTTG
>DATCXH010000453.1:0-2698 GCA_036565925.1 Vicinamibacterales bacterium | reverse complement strand
GGCGAGCCGCACAGTCTCGGCGGCGCGCATGCCGTCGTCAGAGGCGATGGCGATGTCGTTTGGCCCCTCGTGCTCAACGACGCGACGCACGGTGCGTTGAAACCCATCTACGAGGCCGGACGCGTCGATGCCGAACGCTTCGTCGCGGCACGGTGGGAGCTGCTGCCGCAGGGGCGTTACATGTGGGGGTCCGTCCAAACGGTGCGCGGCTGCCCCAAGCATTGCTCGTTCTGCTCCGTGTGGCGCACCGACGGACAGAAGCCGCGACAGCGTCGCGTGGATGCCGTCACCGCGGAGATCGTCGAGCTCCGTCGCCAGGGCTTTCGGTTCATCGCACTGGCGGATGACAACTTCTATCCGGTGACATTGGCCGATCTGGCGATGGCGGAGCGGCAGCGCAATGCGGCGCGGCTCGAGCAGTTGCGGGCGTTGCGCGACGAACGATTCGAGTTAATGAACCGCTTGGCACAACTGCCGTCCGACATGGTGTTCTTCACGCAGATCACCATGGAGGCCGCCGAGGACACGGCGTTCCTCGACGCCATGCGGCGCGCGAACATCAAGGGTGCGCTTGTCGGCATCGAGGCTGTCACACCAGAAGGCCTCAAGGAGGTGTACAAGGGGTTCAACGACGTGGGCGAGGCGTTGGTCGCGCGCCTGCGCACGTTCCGCAGACATGGCGTGCACGTCCTTGGCTCATTCATCTTCGGACTCCCGAGCGACCGCCCGTCCACCTTCCAGGCGACCGTCGATGTCGCGAATCGGTCCGAGCTCGCCTTCGCGCAGTTCGTCATGTTGACACCGTATCCAGGTACTGTGGATTTTGAAGCCTGGGAGAAGCGTCTCGGACCTGATGCCGCGCACGTCGGCGGAGTACCAATCACGCGCCATTGGCTGATCCCACAGGAACGGCGTCCGAAAGTGTATGCCCCGCACCCGGTGATGTCCGCAGACGAGATCCGCGCCAGGACTCAGGCCGTGTGGGATGAGTTCTACAGCCTGCGCCGGATCTGGGCGCGCTCGCGATGCACCCCGACACTTCGGGCGCGATTGGCCTTCATGTTGATTTCGAAGCTGTACCGCCAGATGTACGCGAATACAGGGATTGCCACCGACAGCGCACGCGTGAGTCGCGCGAATCGCTGGGCGCGCGTGATCGCAAAGCCCTGTCGGCGTCTGTTTGTCGCGCGCCCGTTGCCTGCGCTCGCGAGAACGGTTTCGAATCCGTGACGAATTTGTTCTGATGCAATTCGTCGCGGAGAGGGGACCTGATGTTGTACGAGTTCGTTGACCTGAACCGAGACCTGATCATTGCCCGCACCAGGGATCGGGTGCGCATGCGGCCGTGGCCGTCCGTCGCACCTGGCGAGGTGGAGCACGGCGTGCCGCTGTTCCTGACGCAGCTGTCCGAGACGCTTCGTTTGGAGGCGACTCCAGCACCCTTTCCGGCAAATGCCATCGGTGCCGCGGCCGCGCGCCACGGAGGGGAGTTGCTCCGCTCAGGCTTTACGGTGTCTCAAGTCGTCCATGACTATGGCGACATCTGCCAAACCATCACGTCGCTTGCGGTCGAGCAAAAAGCCCCCATCTCCGTCGAAGAATTCCAGACGCTCAATCGGTGTCTCGACACCGCGATTGCCGAGGCGGTCACTGAACACGCGCGCCTGACCGCGGAGACACAATCTGCCGAAGAAGTTGAACGTCTGGGCCATGCGGCTCACGAACTTCGAGACACCTTGAACACCGCGATTCTCGCCTTCCACGCGCTGAAGCGAGGCGCCGTGGCCGTGAACGGCAGCACTGGAGCGGTCCTCGGCCAGAGTTTGATGAGCCTTCGGGATGTCGTCGACCGGACGTTGTCAGAAGTCCGTCTCGAGGCCGGGACACAGAGACGCGCCCGCATGCCTGTCGTCACGTTCATCGACGAGATCGCCGCGTCTGGGATGTTGCACTCCGAGTACCGGCACATTCAGTTCACCGTCGAGCCCATTGATCCAGCGTTATCGATCGACGCAGACCCGCAGCTCCTCACGTCGGCCGTGATGAACCTGTTGCACAACGCCTTCAAGAACACGCCATCAGGAGGCCGCGTGGTCCTGCGGGCCCGGGCCGAACAGGGTCGGTTGGTCATTGAGACTCAGGACGAGTGTGGCGGGATCCCACCCAGCAAAGGCGATCTGTTTCAAGTGTTTGGCGACCGCCGTGGCAGGGATCGATCCGGCCTCGGTCTTGGACTCTCGATCGCGCGGAAAGCGGTCAGGGCGCACGGCGGCGAGATCAGTATCCGCAATATGCCCGGCAAGGGTTGCGTCTTCATCATCGATGTCCCGCTCGCTGCGGCCGAGAGTGCCCCGCAAGCGGTTTCTTAACCTGAGTCCATACTTTCGTTCGAGTGGTTGCCTGTGGCGATCGTCATCCGGCAGACGGGGCCATCCTCGAGCGCGTTCTCGATGCGGCACATTCGATCTCGTCTGAAGGCCTGAGCCGCCACGCGTACGGCCAGTGTGATGCTGCTCAGATGAGGACCACATGGGGACGCCGTCACCAGCGACGACTTGCGCTGGCGGATGGTGGCGACGTGCTTGCCAGCGCCCTGCAGTACGACCTCGCAGCGGTGCTCGATCAACAGCCAGTCCGCGTGTGCGGAATCGCGCAGCTCGTTCCTAAGCCCGCGCTGGCGGCAGGCGGGCCCGCGAGG
>DATCXH010000565.1:0-3399 GCA_036565925.1 Vicinamibacterales bacterium | reverse complement strand
GCTGGCGCACCGCCGCTCGGACGCGGCGAGCTCGCGGCGATCGTCGGCATCTGGATCGTCGCCGCCGCCGCGTATCTCATCGTGAGGACGCTGAAACTCAGCGGACGTCTGGGGACCACATAGTGATGTAGTGTCCGGCTTCAGCCGGACCCACAAGGACCGAATGTACACAGCGACAGCGCGAACCATTCTGCCGACGACGATCACCGGATCGATTCCGCGTCCGAGCTGGTATACCGAGAACGTCGGCGCGCGGCCGTTCCGCGATGCGCTGGCTGACTCGCGATTCCGCGAGCAATACACCGACGCGGTTGGCGCTCACCTCAAGGATCAGGAGCGGGCCGGCCTCGACATCGTCACCGACGGTGATGCGCGGCTCGATGCGGACGTCGGCGGCATGAGCTGGTTTCAGTATCCGGCGCGGCGCTTCAAGGGGGTGGCCGGCCACGACTACTACAAGACGCGGAAAGGCTACGGTGGCACCGCCAAGGGCGACATCCTCTTCGAGGTGATGGAGAGCCGGGTGATGCCGCGGTGCGTCGACGCGATCGCGCGCGGTCCACTGCATTACACCGCGACGTGGAAGCTGGCGCAGGGGCTCACCACGCGCCCGGTGAAGTTCGGGACGATCACGCCTGAACTGATCGGCACCTCGATCGGCAACGACCATTACGGCAAACAGGAAGATCTGCTCGCCGATATCAGCAATGCGATGCGCGAGGAGCTGCTGGAGTTATCGGGCGCAGGATGTCCGGTCATCCAGATGGAGGAGCCGAACATTCACCTGATCGGCATTCAGCGTGGCGGCACCGGCACCGGCCTCGGTGTGGACTTCTTCGTCAACATCTTCAACAACACCGTCAGAGGACTTCGCGAGAAGACCGAGGTGTGGTGCCACACCTGCTGGGGCAATCCCGCACAGCAACGGTTGTTCGCCACCAACCAGTCATACAAGGACGCGCTGCCGCATTTGAACAAACTCGACGTGGACGTGATTACGTTCGAGTGCTGCACCAGCGACGGCATGGATCTCGAGCTGATTGGCCGCGAGATCACCGACAAGAAGATTGCGATTGGTGTGGTCAATCATCGCGACCTGCAGGTCGAGCGGCCCGAGCAGGTGGCCGATCTCATTCGGCGCGCGCTCGAGCACATTCCCGCCGAGCGACTGATCCTCTCGAGCGATTGCGGATTCGGTCGCGAAGGTATGAGCCGCCGCATCGCGTTCTTCAAGATGGTCTCGATTGTTCGCGGCACGAACATCGTCCGCCGCGAGTTGGGGCTCCCCGAAGCCCCGTGTCTCGCCGCGGACGCACGCTACGCCATCGCCGACGTCATCGAGTAACTCCCGTCACACCAACCACCAACTAGTTCATCAGCGTCAGCCCGTCGTTCGTCGATTCCCAAATGGTCTGCAGCTTGTACTGATTCTCTTGGCGCACGAACGTCAGCGACGGCTGACTGCCCGATGGGTCGTGGCCTGCTGCTGGCACGGTGGCGACGAATGCACCGCCTTTATCGCCGCGAATCATGAACACGGACGAGGCCGCGTTGTCGCGGGTGATGGTGTAGTTTCCCGCCGGCAGCATGTGGCCGTTCGCCATGAAGTCGAAGGGCACCTTCACGGCTAACGTGTCCTGCGCGCGCGCGCTGCCCGCCGTGGCGGCCAGGCACATCAATGCGCCGAGCCCAATCACCAGAATCCTCCGCATACATCCTCCTTGGCGTCGAAACGCCGATCGCCTACTGGTTAGGACGAGCGGCATTCTGAGGAAGCGGTGATGGCGGAATGAAGAATCTGTGACTTAGAGCCGATTATCTGGAGAAGTACAACGGCGCACCACGATGACGACGATCCCGACTCGGTTTCTTCATTCCGTGATTCTCGTGACCGTCTGCGGGGTAGCTTGTAGTACCAGCGACAGAGGCGAGCCGGTGAAGGACTGCCAGTCAGTTCCCGTGGAGATGACACGCCTTGACGTGGACACCTCGGGCAAGGGGACCGCGACGGTTCTCGTCGAGCCGAAGGACGTGAGCGTTCGCAATCTCGTGTGCGTCGCAGAGCGTCTCCAGCGCGAGCATCCTCGATGGACTGAAGTTCGCGTGGCAGTATTCGATTCCGCAGACGCAGCCGACCACTACTTCATCGACTGGCAGAGTCCGGGGAGTCCTCAACTCATCGACGCGCGGCTAGAGTTGAGGTACGAAGATGTGCGGCGTGCGCTGTACGTCGTCAGCCAATCGGCCGGAGCCCGATACCTGGATTTGCGTCTGTTTGGACTCGAGGGGGACGAGAGATACCGGACACGCATCGATTTACCCGCGACGCACCCTATTCAGTGCCGTTTTGAAGTCAACCGCCGGTGCTTATTAGTCGCGCACGCCCCGGTTGATCTCCGACCAGTGCGTCGGACGCCGGTGACCGGCTCAGTCAGGGTGACGGCCGTCGCCGAGCGGGATGGTCGCTTCAGCGAAATTCGGGTAGTCAAAGCTGTCGCCGAACCTGCTGATGCCGTCGACTTCCTGCGCGCGGTCGCGACTGCGAACCTGCAGACATGGCGACTGGATCCCGCGCCGTCCGAGGATTCGTTAACCGTTGAATACACGTTCGTCACGGACCCTAAGCCGATGGGCAACGCCGTTCTTGGTGTCCTCGGAACTCCTATCGTCGACATGTCGTCACCAAGCAGCGTGACAATTAGACAGCCAATATATTGATGACACCGACCCGCTTCTTGACTCGACTACTGTGAGCCCGCTTTATGGCAATCGCACGGTGAATGTCGATCCTTCACCGACGCGGCTCTGCACGGCAATCGTGCCTTCGTGACGATCGAGGATCCACTTCACGAGACTGAGTCCACGCCGAGCCTCGATGTAATACTCGGTGCACCATTGAGTACGTTTCTACCAAGTCATCCAGGCAAGGCGGGATTCGGGACTTCGTTGTGCTGAGAACAAACGTCCGCGCTTCGTTATCGCGGCGCTTGTCGGCGCCATCTTGAGTCTGGCGTCTGAACTCGTTGCGCCGCAGGTGCACGCCCAAACGTCTATAACGAATCTTCCAGGTGCCCACATAGAACGTGTTGCACCATCAATGATCTACGTCAGCGTCGATAAGGACGATCTGACGCTCGCGCGGCTGATCACACACGCACGTCGAATTCGGGCCGCAAACGCATCGGAGTTTAAAGGCCGAATCGGATTTTTTACCTCACGACGTGCCGCTAGAACGTTCACGATGAACCTGGCCGTAGAGCCACCTCCGCATTTCGCACAGAGCTCGCGCGAGTTCTTGGCGATGTATGACGTCGAGAATGATAAGGAGTACGTGACACGGTTTTCGTTGGGGTTTTTCGCGGACTTCAAGTACGTTCGGGTCCCCATTGAGGGCGCGGA
>DATCXH010001098.1:0-5372 GCA_036565925.1 Vicinamibacterales bacterium | reverse complement strand
TCGGTGCAAACCTGCTGCATGTCGGTGCGAGGCGGCTGTCGCTTGTCGGTGCTAGAGACTCATCGCGTGTCGGTGCGAGGGGACTGACGATTGTCGGTGCAAGGGGGCTGTCGCTTGTCGGTGCAAGACGTCTGACGCTTGTCGGTGCAAGAGACTATCGCGGGTCGATGCAAGGGAAGCTATCGCGTGTCGGTGCGAGGGGCGGATGGCGCGTGTCTGTGCGTTCGAGCTGAGTCGTCTATTCCCGTGCGCTCGCATCGCCGTCGAACTCGGCGCGTGGGGCGGCTTGGTCGAGACCGACGCGGCCCGCGACGATCTCGGCGCGGGCGTAACTCTCCGGGCGCACAGGCGCGCCCGCCATCCCGCGAAGCATGGCGAGTTGCCCGACGTGCCACAGCGCGTCGGTGAGTGGCCCCTGAATCAGTTTCTCTAGCGAGCCGGCCCACGCGTCGGACGCGAGCTCGCGATCGAGCGTCGAGAGATGCGTGAAGAACCGCTCGACTTCGGTGGGCCAGACGGTGCCGCCCTCTGGCTTCCAAACATAGCTGCCGCGCGCAAGCGAGACGCCCCAGGCCATAAGGTCGGCGAGATGCGCGACGATGTGAACCGGAACTCGCGTCGAGTCGCCAAACTGTCGCGTTGCGAAGTCCGCCGGTACATCGCGGAGGACTTTGGCTGCGCGGTACGCGAGAGTGGCGACGAGGTGACGGACAACCGCGCGTGACGCGGCATCGGAATCGAGAGGCATGACACACAATGGTGCGCCGAGGCGCGAACGAGGCCAAGGATACCTCGTTCTTAGATCCCCATCAGCTTCAACACGCCGACCAATCCCGCGAGGAATGCGATCATTCCCACCCCAAGGATGAGACCCATTTTCATCGATCGCGCCTGTTCCTCCCTCGTCCACACCAGATCGCGATTGCCGGCTTCCAGCGCGTCGGCGAATGCTTTGTTGCGCAACGAGTAGATCCGGCGCTCCCGTTCCAGCATGCCGCTGACGTCCTGGCTGAAATCGCATGACTGCGTGATCTCGGTTTGCGACTCGAGACGGCTGGGAGCAGTTGTGCGCCAGATCAGGAACAGGCACCACGCCGTGACGCCGAACAGGAACAAGACGACTGCCCATTCAGGGACACGACCAGGGTCTGCGATCGGATTCGTTCGCCATCCTTCCAGCGCCAGCGTTCCGAGCCAGGCCGATCCAACGACGGGAATGATCAGCGGATTGACGACGAGCCGCAGCACTTGCCTGACGATCGACGGTCTCTGAACGGTTGCGCGATGCGTGGCCGAACAGCGTGCGCAGAACGGAATTGGCGCCGCTCCGATGCGGTAGTGACGCAGCCCGTTGCCTCCCGTGCCAACCCTCCGCGGGAGTGGCCGAAACGCCTTCTTGACCACAATCTGCCCGGAGGCCAGTTCACCGCAATGCGCGCAGATCCGCGGCCACACGAGATTGCGGGGCGAACCGCGAAGCTCCAGCGTGTAGGGATGTGATGCCAGGCTGTTCTCGGCCCACCGCTGGAGACGCGTTCGGTCCATGGATTCACCCTGGATTAGGACGGGACCTTGAACTGAAAGCGCGCGTCCTCGATCGTCGGGTTCGCACGTGGATCGAGCGTGATCGTCAGGCGTGAGAAGTTGTTGCCGGGCATGCCCTTCGGCGTGTCCTCGAACACGCGCCGGATGAGACGCGACTCCGCATCGATCCACACCGTAACCGGCCGCTCGTTGTTGCGACGGCCGGACAGGATCATCACTGCGGTCCCGGTGATCTTGTGACAGGCGCGTCCGTTGATCGTTTCCGTACCGACAACCTGAGCGCTCTCGATCTGCGTGATCGTGCTCGACAGACCTCCCTGTGTATAGAGCAGCGAGGGGATGAGGAGCGAAGTTCCGCGGGTGCGAGTTGACAGGCCCTGAAGCGCACCGCCCTGACCCGACGTAACCGCTTCGTGGGTCCGGGACTTTCGGTCGTACCGCTCCATGTTGCCCTTGAACATCCAGATCACGGCTCGATAGTCACTCATGTCGATGGTGAACTTCGTTCCCGGATTGGTGCTGGTCAGAGGCTGATAGTCGAAAAGGAGGTCACGAGTGGGGCGGCGGAAGTATGTCGTGAACTGCTCGCGGTCAACGATGCCCGGCGAGTCCCACTGCACGGTCCCCGTGTCCGCGTATGACGTGAGGGTCCCGTAGTAGGCGATGCTCTGCTTGAGCACCTCTGGCAATGCGGGCGCTTGCCCACTCACGCGATCGCTGCCCAACACGAGAGCGGCGGCACTCGCCACGGCGAGCAGTGAGCATACGGTCCGGTTCATCACGCGTTCCTCGGTTGTTGGCGCGGGAAGTGCCGCCAACCACTACGCCCGATCGACGCACAAACTCCCTCATGCCACCCCGCTTTAGTGTTGGCGCGCTTTCGCCCGCGCTTTGACCGCCGCACTGAATTCCTGAAGCGATTTCCGAACGCTCTCTCGTCCGAGGCGTTTCGCGATCGGTTCAATGAACCAGCCCAACATCGGTGGAAAGCCCCTGCTCAGGCCGAGAGTCTCCGTTTCGGCGAACACGCCACTGTCAACGGCGAGGAGACTATTGAACGTTGCGGCGCGCCACAGATAGCCGCTATCGTGACCGGCCGGACGGCTGCCTTCAGCAGGGGTGCCAGGGTGCGTAATCTCGCGGATGTCTTCTGACGACGAGATGCTGTAGACGCGGCCGTCGGCTGGATAGAAGTACTGCACGCGGGATGTCACATCAAGGGTGGCACTCAGGCCGCCACCCGATCCCTTGATCCGAAGCAACACTCGAAACGTGTCGCCATCGCGGCCAAGGAGTCTGGATGCCACGACCGGCGTATAGATCGTGTGATACGCATCGTATTCGAACGAGACATCGAGAGCGTCCTGTAAGGTGACGCCCGAGATGAACATCGAACCAGTCCAGTGATGAATGAGCCCACCGGGAATTGAGAGGATGCCGTCCTCGCGAGCCGGTCGCACGGACGCGATCGCGCTGCGGGACGGCTCGCCGGTCGCATTGCCCGAGGCGCCGTCGCGGGCTCGATCGACGAATAGCTGCGTCGCGCGCGCTGCGTATTCCTCATAGGCGCGGCGAGTACGGTCCTGGAGTTCTGCGGCTGCCGCCATGCCAACACCCACGACGAACGCGCACAGCATCGTGAGGTGGACAAGGCGACGCCCCATGCGACCATAATGCGCGACGTGCCCACCGTCCGTGAAGCTGTTGTGTGCCTGTTGCGCGAGCTGGGGATGACCACCATCTTCGGCAATCCCGGCTCAACTGAGCTGCCCTTCTTCCGCGAGTTCCCCGACGATTTCCGCTACGTCCTCGGGCTGCAGGAATCGGTCGTCATCGGCATGGCCGACGGCTACGCGCAAGCCACGCGCAACGCGGCACTTGTGAATTTGCACTCTGCGGCAGGCGTCGGTCACGCGATGGGCAACATCTTCACCGCGTACCGCAATCGCACGCCGCTCGTCATCACCGCCGGTCAGCAGGCACGCTCGATCCTTCCCTACGAGCCATTCCTGTTTGCGACCCAGGCGACAAAGCTCCCTGAGCCGTACGTGAAATGGAGCGTCGAACCGGCGCGCGGCGAAGACGTGCCGGGAGCGATCGCGCGGGCGTATCACATCGCCATGCAGGCGCCGTGCGGCCCAACCTTCGTCTCGATTCCCGTCGATGATTGGGATCGAACGTCTGAACCGATCGGCAAACGCACGGTGAGCCGCACGTCGCATCCAGATCCACAGCTGATCGCGACAATCGCCGAGCGGCTCGATCGCAGCACGAAGCCCGCGTTCGTCGTCGGACCTGGCGTCGATCGCAACGATGCGTGGGATCAGGTCGTCGAGCTCGCCGCACGACATCAGGCGCTCGTCTGGGTCAGCCCGATGTCATCACGCTGCAGCTTTCCCGAGCGTCATCCGCTGTTTGCCGGATTCCTGCCGGCGATTCGCGAGCAGATCGTCAAGTGCCTCGACGGTCACGATCTGATCGTCGCCTTCGGCGCGCCGGTGTTCACGTATCACATCGAAGGCTTCGGTCCACATATTCCGCCGGGCTCCGATGTGATCCAGATGATCGACGATGGCGACGTCGCGGCGTGGACGCCGGTGGGCACATCGATCGTCTGCAGCGTGCGGCACGGCGCCACTGCCCTGCTCGAACGTTCGCATCCGCCGGCGCGGCCGGCGCCCCAAGGACGCAGCGCCCCACCCGCTGCCGTCACGCCACGCGATCGCATCTCCATGGCGTATCTGATGAAGACGTTGTCCGATCTTCGTCCAGCGGACAGCGTCATCGTCGAAGAGTCGCCCTCGAGCCGTCGAACGATGCAGACGTATCTGCCGATCGATCGGCCCAACAGCTTCTTCACCTGCGCCAGCGGCGGCCTCGGGCACAGCCTGCCAGCAGCGGTCGGCGTCGCACTTGCCGTGTCGTCGACGCGCAAAGTGATTGGACTATTCGGCGATGGCTCGTCGATGTACTCGATCCAGGCGTTATGGTCGGCTGCCGATCTCGAGCTGCCGCTGACGATCGTCATCGTGAACAACGGTGGGTATGCCGCGCTGGCGGAGTTCTCGTCGCACTTCAACATCAAGCAGCTCATTGGCACCAAGCTGCCCGGCATCGATTTCGTGGGACTGGCGCGGTCGATGGGCTGCGAGGCGGTACGTGTGGAACGGCCGGTTGACCTCGCCACGATGCTGACGGCCGCACTGCGGTCCCCGGTTCCTCATCTCGTTGACGTGGCGGTTGTATGACGGGACTTCCTCAGACGGTCGCGGACTCACGGCGGACGTCCATCAGCGCGGCTCATCGCCGCATGCTCGTCTCGTGTTTCCTGGGCACGACGATCGAGTGGTACGACTTCCTCGTCTATGGGTTCCTCGCGCCAGTCGCCTTCAACAGCCTGTTCTTTCCCTCGCTGAGCCCACTCGCCGGCACGATCGCGGCGTTCGGCGTGTTTGCCGTGGGGTTCGCGGCGCGGCCGCTCGGCGGCGTCTTCTTTGCGCATTACGGCGATCGTGTTGGTCGCAAGCCGATCATGGTCTCGACACTGCTCCTGATGGGTGTCTCGACCACGATGATGGGTCTGACCCCGACGTTCGCGCAGATCGGAATCGCCGCACCGGTCGTGCTCGTCGCGCTGCGATTTCTACAAGGTTTCTCGCTCGGCGGCGAGTCGGCCGCAGGACCGCTGCTCGCGATGGAGAGTGCGCCCGGCAACACGCGCGGATTCTTCGCGGCGCTGGTGTCGAGCGGCGCCGCCGCAGGTACTGTGCTCGGTGCGCTCGCTGTGTTTGCCGTCGGTGCCCTGCCTCGGGAGCAATTGCTGTCCT
>DATCXH010000244.1:0-4481 GCA_036565925.1 Vicinamibacterales bacterium | reverse complement strand
TCCGCACGGTGCTTCGGCGCAGCCTCCTCGTCGGTCTCGCCGGCGCCAGCATCGGACTCGTCCTCGCCGGTGCGGTCACTCGCACGCTGTCGTCGTTGCTCTACGGGGTTCAACCGCTCGATCCGTTCGTGTTCGTCGTCGGTGCTGGCGCGCTGCTCGCAGTCGTCGTCGCGGCGGCGTCACTTCCCGCGCGACGGGCGTCCGCGGTCGATCCGATCGACGCGCTGCGTAGCGAGTGAGCCAGAGGTGTACGCAAAAAGGGCAGCTCGGAAGAGCTGCCCTTTTTGTGCCTCGTCACATTGGCGCAAAGCGCCTGCTACGAGGGCTTCTTGAGCGCGACGACGAGCGCCTGCAGCATCTGCGTATATTGGGCGTCAGTGGTCTCGAACGCCTTGCGGTATTCGGCCTCGGAGATCTTGGCCTTGCCCCAGTCGCCGTCGAAGACAACGCTCTTGCCTGCGACATCCGCGGTGTCGAGTTCGTTCTTCTCCTGCTTGAACCGCAGCCCATTCGCGCCAAGATCCATCACGAAGACCTTCGACTGCCGTTCCGACGCGCTGTTCAGATCCTGATAGATCTCCTGATACTTCTTCTCGGTCAGCAGATAGTCCATGCGCGCCGGCTGCGAATACTTCGCGCTGACGACGAGTAGTTGGCTGCCGGCGATGTAGAGCGCGCTGACGTATTGGCCGGCGGCCTCGTTTTTCGCGGCGATGCTATCGAGCTTGGCTTGATCGAGCAGTCGCGTCAATTCACTCGCGACGGCAGCGGAGCGTGATTCCTGCGCGAGCGCGACGGCAGGTACGAGCAACGCGCAGGTCAGGACGATTGATTGGACGCGATGTGCACCGAACGCCATGGCATCCTCCAACTAGTAGGCAGGCATGCTTGTATCACCGGCGCTGGTGCAGGTCAATACTGACGAATAGGGAATTTGCGGAAGCGCTACTCCACGCGCCAGAAGCGTATGACCACTTCGGTCGGATATCGCTCGCCGGTGCCAATAAACACCGATCGGGTCAACCACTGCAGATCAGGCGCGGCGGTTTCAAAGGTGGGAATCGTCCGGAAGTAGACAAGCTTCGGATCGACCGTTTCGCCCTTGAGGAGCTTCTCCATCACTGCCGGCGCCGCGTGACGCATGCCGGCGTTCTGCACATAGATCAGGTGTCCCTGATCCGTCTCGAGCGTGTATCGCGTGTCGAGCTCGCTGAATCCGTCGGCTCGAATGATTTGCCAGTCGGCGCCACCGGGGACGACCTTGCCCTTGATGTTCGGTCCCTCGAACGTCCCCCCGAGAATGGAGACGATCCGCCGCTGACCGCGAGGGACCTGACCAACCATCACCGGCGCGCCCACATTGACGTGCAACTCGAATGCGAACACGAGTCCTGGCGCCGGCGGCGTGCGTGAGCTTTGTGCGTTCGACTTCGACACGACCATCGTCACAAGAGAGACGGCGAGCGAGATGACGAGGGCGAGCCGTCGCATCACGTCAACCGATGAACGAGGCATCATCTTCGGCTGCCGCCCGAGAAGGTCCGTACGATCGCGAACGCGAGTGTCGCGAACCCCGATCGAAAACGGCACCGAGTACATCGCGCAGCGTCCCGAAGATGGCAAAGCCTCTGCGCGCCGGACCGAGAATCGTGTCCTGCACGGCGCTCATCGTCTCGTCCACGCGGCGGGCGACATCATCCATGATCTGTTCGGCGCGCTCGACTTGTGCGGTCGCAACCGCCGTCGCCCGCGCCGCATCGTCTGAGATACGTTGCACGTTGGCGACGATGGGCCGGATCGTTTCTTCGAGCTGGCCGAGCCGATCGCCGACACGACGCACCGTGCGAGCCGCCACGATCACCGCGGCGACCTGACCGATGGCCATCGCGAGCACCGAGACGGCAATGATGCCGAGGAAAACGTCCGTCACGCGTCCGGTCCGACCTCACGCGTCGCAGCCTGGAACTGCTCGCGCGCGCGATCGAATGCGGTGGTCAGCGTCTCTCGCCCGCGATTCACCATGTCGCGGCCTTGCCGGGCGGCTTCGCCGGCCCGATCGCGTCCTTCCTTCGCACGCTGACTGAGAAACTCGCGCGTCTCCTCGCCCTTCGCCGGCGCAAACAACAGCGCTACCGCGGCGCCGACGGTTGCACCAACCGCGAATGCGAACAGCACGCCTCCTGCGCCGATTCCCTGCTGATTCGACATCGTCGCACTCCACTCTCGGTCGCCTGAACGCGACCACTACTCTCTTGCGCCACCTGCCGGTGGCCCCACTCTCATGCGCCACCTGAAGGTGGCCCCCTACTCTCAAAACAAACTGACCCTGACGTTCAAGAACCGTTTGGGGTCCTTGCGGATGGCGGCGACAAGATTGCGCAGCTCAACCATCGTCCCGTTCATGTTCTCATACAACTCCTTGTCACGGAGCAACTGACCAGCGGTTCCCTCACCCTGTTGGAGTCCTGCCACCACCTTATCGAGACGGTCGGAGACCGAGCTCAATCGGTTGTACAACTCCTGATCGGTAGCCAGTTTGCCCAACGTGCCTTCACCACGATTGATACGGCCGGTGAAGGAGTCGAGGTTCCCGGTAGCATTTTTGAGCGACGTCGCAAGCGAGTCGTCATTGAGCAGTTTTCCCAAGCTCCCCTCTCCGGCCCGGATCCGCGCGGTCATCGCCTGAAGGTTGTCGAGCGACCCCTCGAGCGAGCGCGCCGCCGCTGGATCGTTCATCAGCCGACCGATCGTGCCACGCCCCTGATTCATGTTGTTGGCCACAGCCTCGGCCGACGAGACCAGCGTCGTCAATTCTCGATACAGCTGCTCGTCGGTGAACAGGCGCCCCAAGGTTCCCTTGCCGGCCCGGAGATCCTGTATCAGCGAGGTCGCTTCTTCGAGACTAGCAGTCGCCGTGTTTGTCACCGACGCGAATCCGCTGGCGCGCCTCGACGGCACATAACCCCAATCCGGAATCGAAGTGCCGCCGCTTGACGCGGTAATGTCCACGGCAGCCTCGCCGAGCAGCGATACCGAGCCGAGTGTGGCGACCGATGTGGTGGTGATGCGCGGCCGGTTCTCCTTGAGCACCTGCATCTCAACCTCGACACGGTCCCCGACGAAGTCGACGGCTTCGACGGTTCCCACTTCGACGCCGGCCACGCGCACCGGCGCGCCGGTCTTCAGACCCGCGACGTCAGGGAACACGGTCTTGATCGAATAGCGCTGCCAGAAGAAGCCGTTCGAACCGGTCAGCAGGAAGATGAACGCCGTGGCGATGAAGAGCGCGAAGACCGACATCAAGCCGATCTTCAACTCTGACCAGGCCAGCGATCGCGTGCGTGGCATGAATCGACCCTCTCAAGACAGGAACTGCCGGATATACGGGTCCGATGAGGCGCGCAACTCCGTGGCGTTGCCCTCGAAGCACACCACGCCATCTTTGAGCATGATGAACTCCGCCTCATCGGCCTTCTGTGGATCGGCCTGCGTGAACTTTATGTGGCGGTTCTCCCGTACGGCTTCGTGTGTCGCCACAAAGAAGGCATCACGGAGCTGATGGGTGACAATGATCGAGGTCACGCCTTCGAAGTCGCGCAGCTTGACCATTTCTTCGTCAACCGTCATCGCGGTGATCGGGTCGAGCCCGGTCGTCGCTTCGTCGTAGAGCAGAATCCCAGGCTTCGCCGCCATCGCACGCGCGATCGCGACGCGGCGTCGCTGTCCACCCGACAGCTCCGATGGCATGCGTTCGACGAACTCCTCGAGACCGATGAACCCGAGCACTTCCTGGACACGCCGGTCGGCCTCGTCCTCGGGCACACGTTCTTCGTACAGTTTGAAGCCGACGTTCTCTTCCACCGTCAGTGAATCGAAGAGCGCGCCCTCCTGAAACACCATGCCGATGTCAGCTCGCACGGCCATCATCTCCTGCTCGCTCAACGTATCCACGCGCTTGCCGTTCACCGAGATCGTTCCGCCATCGGGTTTCAATAGTCCCAGTATCAGCTTCAGGATCGTCGACTTGCCTGAACCGCTGCCGCCAAGGATGACCTTGGTATGGCCAGGCAGCAGCTCGAAGCTGACGTCCTTCAGGACGACTTTGTCGTCGAAGGCCAGCGACACGTGCTTCAACGCGATCGATGCGTCCATCTAATACAACAGCGTAATCAAGAGCCTGGTCACGAAGAAATCCACGGCGATCACCGCCACGGACGCCGCCACGACGGCATTGGTCGTCGCACGGCCGACTCCCTGCGTGCCGCCTTGCGTGCTCAGCCCGACATAACATCCAATCGTCACGATGGCGTAGCCCAGACAGAATGGCTTGATGACACTCATCCACGCGTCGTTCGGATAGAGACCATCGATTACCGACGTCCAGTACAGGCTCGACGCCACGCGCAGCTGAAATACCGCGATCATCCATCCACCAAGGATGCCGACGGTGTCAGCAATGATCGTGAGGATCGGCGTCATCA
>DATCXH010000775.1:0-3910 GCA_036565925.1 Vicinamibacterales bacterium | reverse complement strand
GGCGAAGTAGATTTGCTTGCGGTTCGTGAAAAACGTGTCGTGCGGCCACACGCCGAACGGCTCGCGCGCCGGCTCGCCCTTCAGCCCGCTCATGCGGTGCAGCACGAGTTCGTGCGCGATGATCGGTGCGCCTTCGAGGCGAGCGGGCTCGCGCCCGCCACGTCCGCCGATTCCGGCGTTGACGTTCCGTCCAGCGTTCGAGAGATTCTCGTTACCGCTCGTATGGTGCTCGTCCGCGCTGGTGTTGATGATCTGGCGAATCGGCTTGTTGGAGATGGTCCTGATCGCAGTGAGCACCTTGTCGCTCATCGCGGCGGCGCTCGTGTCGACCAGGAGCAGGCCGTCGGGGGCCACCTGCACGCTGATATTCGCGCCCGAACCGGCGACGAGGTGCACGTTGTCTCCGACCGGTATCACTTCAACCGTGCCATCGTCGTATGCGGGCTTCGCAGGGCGAGGGTCTTGTTGTGCGACGACCGGCCCCTGCACTGGCAGCATCAGCAGGCCGGCAAGCGCTGCAAGCGATCGAGCCGTTGCCATCCGGGCAGTCATTTCTTGGCAGTGGATGACGTCGGGGCCTTCATCAACTCTTCGAGACGCTTGGCGTACTCGGGGTACATCGTCTGCGCCCCACCCTGAGACGCTTCGAACGGAAGATGGTGCCGTTCGGAGTACTCAGGATGTTTGGTGCCGAGCGGGTAGGCGGGTACTTGTCCCTTCTCGAGCGACGGGAGCTCCTCTGCGACCTCGAAGGGCGCTGGCGCGGGAATCGTCAGATTCGGATCACGCTTGAACGTGGCCGTCCGGACGAGCGGTTCCGTGAGATAGATCGGATCTTCGACGATGATGGCGAGCACCAGCAGATCGCCATGACGCCAGTAGTACTCCGTCATCACCGCATACGGACTGAGCGGGATGCCATTCCGATGTACGAAGCTGTATTTGATGTGTGTGGTCGTGACCTTCAGGCCGTTGTTCGTCCACTCGCCGGTCGAGAAACCCTGCCACTGATGCTCGGCGTACCTCGATGGATGCGGACGTCCGTCCATCCAGATCGTGCGATCGGCGCGGCCAAAGAGTCCGGTAATCGTGTAGGCGATGAGCTGTTCTGTCTTTGGATCGACGACAGCCCCCATGCGGAAGTCAGGCCTCGGCGCACGCATCGCGTACGTGACGGGGTGCGGCCGGCCCTGCCATTCGAGCAGCGAGTGCATGGTGGGCGTCCAGCTCTCAGCATGCTGTCGGGCGGCGTCGTTGAGAGGGATGCCGACGTACTCGCCCACTTCGACGCCAGGATCTCCACGCAGCGGCAGTTCCTCGTGATTACCCAGCGAAGCGGACCACATCCCGGTGAGATCCACCTGCTGCGCAAGGGCGGGCGCGATGCCACACGCGAACGTCACCGCGACCGCAACGAGCCAGGTTCGGACGGTCGTCATTCGACCTCCAGTCGGGGCCGACTATACCGCTATTTCAGGTTCTTGTAGACCGCCTCTTCGACGTCCGCATAGACCTTCATTGACGCCTCGTCGTAGAAGGGTAGCGTCTGCATCATGACGATGACGCCGAGCTCTTTCACCGGATCGATGAAGAAGTGCGTGTTGAAGATGCCGGCCCACGTGCCGCTGCCCGGCGAGCGGCGATTGGGCTGCCTGTCTGCCGCGAGCTGGAAACCGAGGCCCCACTTGTCCCTGCCTGCGCCGAGAGGGAAGTTTCTCGATAGCGCCTGATTGGCCGACTGTTGCTCCTTCACCACGACGTTGCCGGTGTTGCTCCGAAGCATCGCGGCCACCGATCGTTCGCTGATGATGCGTTTGCCGTTCAGCGTGCCGCGATTGAGGAGCATGCGCAGGAAGAGACCGTAGTCGCTCGGGGTCCCGTAGAGGCCTCCGTCACCTTGCACCGTGGCCGGGATTTTGTCTGGCACAGGCTGTTCGATGAACTTGCCGTCGTTTCCGCGCCGGTTGACTGCCACGACGCGCGCGTACTTCGACTCTGGCACGAGGTAGCCCGTGTCATGCATACCGAGCGGCGCGAGAATGCGCGAGTCGAGAAACGCGTCGATCTTCTGTCCCGAGATCGCTTCGACAACCTGGCCGAGGACGCGTGTGCTGGCGCCGTAGGCCCAGCCCTCACCGGGGTCGAAGAGGAGCGGCATGTCCAGCTCCGTCTTCTTGGTCTTCTCCATGATCGTCGTCAGCATCGGGCTCGCGAAGCCGTAGCCGATGCCCGATGTGTGGGTCAGCAGGTGTCGTATGGTGATCGGCCGCTTCGCGGGGCGCGTTTCGTAGCTGGCGTCCGCTTCGTTGAATTTGCTGATGACGAGCGGGTCCCTCCACTGCGGCAGGTACTTCGCGACCTCGTCGTCCAGCTTCAGCTTGCCCTCGTCCACCAGGATCATGATGGCGACCGAAGTGACTGGCTTGGTCATCGAGGCCATGTTGAAGATGGTGTCCTTTGCCATCGGTATGTTCGTCAGCGTGCGGCTCTTGCCGGCCGCTTCGTTGTAGAGCATGCCGTCCTTGTTGACCACGGCCACCGCGACGCCGGGCACATCGCCACGGTCGGTCGCGGCCTTGATCACCGCGGAAACCGCAGAAGCGCCTTGCTGTGGAAGTGTCGGAGCTGCCGACGTGACGGCAATGAAGAGGAGGGGAAGGATCCAGCGCGCATCTCTCATGCGCTGGATCCTACTCTGGTCGGCCGCGCCCGGCTAAGGCCGGACACGACACGTTACAGTTTTTTGTACAGCTCGAGGAGTCGCGTCCACGCCTTTTCGGCGTCATCCATCTTGTAGACGGTCGAATCCGGCGGGCACCAGCCATGTGCGCCTGAGTAGACTTCGATCTCGGCGGGCTGGCCCGACTTCGCGAACGTGTCCTTGAGGATGTTCTTCTCGTCGGGCGCGCGCATGTCGTCGTTGGATGCAATCGCGATGAGCATCGCTGCCTTGGTCTTCGATGCCTGCAGGTGCGGGCTATCGGGATCCTTGCTCACCAGGCCGCCGCCATGGAACGACGCGACCGCGCCGACGCGATCCGGAACGGCCGCAGCCGTGCGGAAGGCCATCGGACCGCCCATGCAGTAGCCTTGCGTGCCGATTTTCTTGTTCTTGGCAACGGACGGCTGCTGGTCGAGCCACGCCACGAACGCCTTCGCATCGGACAACTGCGTGGTGGCGTTCTGAATCGGCTTGGCCAGCGGCAACAGTTCGGGAATTGGCGTCGCCGCGCCTTTCGATGCGGTCGGCGCTTTCTGCGCCCGGTAGAACGGGTTTATGACGAGCACGGAGTAACCCGACTCGGCGAGCCGCTTGCCCATCTGACGGAACGCGGGGCGCAGTCCGAAGATGTCCGGCCAGATGAGCACGGCCGGCGCAGTCCCGCTGGCCACGTGCACGAAGTAGGCGTCGCAGTTGCCGTCGGGTGTCTTGATCGTGACGTCCTGCTCGGTCACCGCTACCGCGTTGACGACCTTGGGCAGCATGCCGATTGCGACGCCCGCGCCCACCAGCGCGCCGAACTGCCGCCGGGTCACCAACCCGCGCTTCTCGTACTCCTGTCGATCTTCTTCAAAATGATCCTGATCGCACATATATGCTCCTCGTCCACAGCACTATCTTGCGGCTGAGCCGCACCGCTCGCGCGCCAGACACTCTATCTCAGGAGTCGTGGAATCGGGAATTTGCGATCTCGAGGAAGCGGAGCGCGCCGAGAAAAACCAGGCGCAGGGAACGCGAGGAGCGGAGGCACGCAGGGGCTGTTGCGCGTTGCCGCGCTTCGGCGGCACGCAGGCCGCCGGGCACGCGCAGCAGCAGACTCCTCTGCGGCGCTCTGCCGCTCACCGAGCTCTGCGATTGATGTTTCTCGGTGTCCTCAGCTGCCTTCGCGCCGCGGGAATCTCACTAAGC
>DATCXH010000773.1:0-8840 GCA_036565925.1 Vicinamibacterales bacterium | reverse complement strand
CGGCCGTCCAGTACTCAGTCCGACAGTTGGGAGGCAATGGAGAAGCGGGACTTCGACGTATAACATGCGCATCCCATGGACGTCCTGATGTTGCTTCGCTGGCTCGCCATCATCGCGCTCGTGGTTTTTGTCGCGCGACGCCGCTCCCTGACCGCCTGGATTCTGCTCTCGATGGTCATCGGCGCCGAGATCGGCCACGACTACCAGAGCCTGGCCGTCGAGCTGCGCTTCCTCAGCCAGATCTTCCTGCGCCTCATCACCACCATCGTCGCCCCGCTGATCTTTGCGACCCTTGTCGTCGGCATCGCCGGTCACTCGAACCTGCGACAGGTCGGACGGATGGGCGTGCGCGCGTTGATCTACTTCGAGGTGGTGACGACATTCGCCCTGCTGATTGGATGGGTGGCCATTTCGATCAGCCGCGCCGGCGAAGGCATCGTCCTGCCCGCGCCGGCCGAGGGTACGCAGATCCCTCAGACGGCGCCGCATACCTGGCAGGACACCATCGTTCAGATCTTTCCGCAGAACATCGCCCGCGCGGTCGTGGAAGCGCAGATGCTGCAGATCGTCGTGTTCAGCGTCATCTTCGCCATCGCCCTCGCCATGCTCGATGAGGACAAACGCAGGCCGATGCTTTCGTTTGCCGAGAGCCTCGCCGAGACGATGTTCCGCTTCACCAGAATCGTGATGCTGTTTGCCCCGATCGGTGTGGGCGCGGCGATCGCGTATACGGTCGGCAGTCTGGGTGTCGGCATCCTCGTCAACCTTGCCAAGCTGCTCGCAACGTTCTACGTCGCGGTGGCGGTGTTTGTCGTCGGTGTGCTGTTGCCTGTGGCGCTCATGACGAAGGTCCCCCTGAGACGCTTCATCGCGGCCGTCGCCGAACCCGTATCGATCGCGTTTGCGACCACGAGCTCAGAGGCGGCGTTGCCGCGGGCGATGCAGGCGATGGAACGGATCGGTGTGCCGCGTCAGATCGTCGCGTTCGTGATGCCGACCGGCTACACGTTCAATCTCGATGGCAGCACGCTGTACTTGTCGCTGACGTCGATCTTTGTCGCCCAGGCGGCAGGCATTCAGTTGACGATCGGACAGCAGTTCGTGATGCTCCTGACGCTCATGCTGTCGAGCAAGGGCGTCGCAGGAGTGCCACGCGGAGCGGTGGTCGTGCTGCTCGGGACGATCTCGACCTTCAATCTACCCGTCGAACCGGTGCTCGTGATTCTGGGGATCGACGCGGTCCTCGACATGCTGCGGACGTCGGTCAACGTCCTTGGCAACTGTCTCGCTACCGTGGTGATAGCTCGTTGGGAAGGTGAATTCCAGGAGACGACGGAATCCGAGCCTCAGGCCATTCAGTGACGACACGCGGCATGACGCGCCGCATCGATCGCAGTGCTGGCACCAGCACCCTGAACGTACGCTGATCGACGCGCGTCCAATCGAACCGATACTGGCGTCTGATCTGCGGCGGCAGCATGCCGAGCGTCACGATGCGATTCGTCCACGTGGCTGGCCCGGCGATCAACGCCGCCGCTGCGGGCGGGGAGAGCACGGCGCACGCGAGTATCCGGGCTTGCTCAGTGACCTCGAGCGTCCCCGATCCATACATCCGATCGAGATAGGCGCGAGCTTCTGCCCAGGTGCGCGGCACCTCGTCGCTGCGGGCCTTCAACGCGATCGCAATCGGTGCCGCGTCGGCGCAGTAAGTATCGCGTTCGGCGACGGTGAGCGGCCGCACGAAGTGTTCGTACGCCATCGGAACTGATTCGAGCAGCGTCGCATGCACCCACAGCACCAGGTCGGGATCTTCCGCCGAATACGGTGTGCCTTCGGGAAATCGCTGGGTAGCTGTCTTCAACTGACCGTGCACGCGTTGATGAATCTGGCGGATCCCGTCGAGTGCTTTCTCGCGCTCCGCCTCCGACCCGAATGTCAGGGCAAGCATGGCGTGGACGGTGTGATAGAGACGCGTGACGGCGGCCCACGTGGTGGACCGGAAGCCGCTGTGATCGTGAACGCCGGCGGCGATCAGCGGATGGGCGAGCTGGAGCAGGATGGCGCGGCCCCAACCGAGCAGGACGATACGTTCGGCGTTGATGCGGTGCGAGATGGATGGAGTACGGGTCATGAACCAGCGCCGCGGTTGTCGCCCGATGCGGGACCGCTGCCTCTTGACTTCGTTTCAGGCCGGGTATTGCGCTGCCACATCCAGCCCGCCACACCAAAGATCGCCAGCCCCAACGCGCCGCGACGAACCAGGCTCCAGCCGCTGGTCTTCTCCGGCGACAACATCTCTCGGTAGGTCTCGACGGCTTCGCGATTGGCCACTTCCGCCGGACGCGGCCGCTGACGACGCTCGGGAACGGGAACCCAACGAGTGAGAAACGCGAACGTCTCCGACGCGCACGTCGGACACTGCTGCGCGTCGTGCACCTCTTCGCAATCGAGGCACACACGGGCGGTACGGAGCTGCATATCGATCAGTGTACTAGGCTCACCACGCAGGCTAAAGCCTGCGCACTCCGACACAGGACGTGCTGATATTCTGTGCGACCCCGACCGGAATCGCCTCACGCGCGTGTGACCGGGCGGAGAAAACGGAAGGTTGAGCAGGATGGCCAAGTATGGGCCTGGTGGTCCGGGACGCGATGATCTCGTCACGCTGAACCGGTCGTCCACCGTCGCGCGAGTCGTTGCCGGCGTCTTTCACGAGTTGAACAACTCGCTGCAAGTGATCGGCGGGCTCGCCGAGCTCCTCCAGGATGTGCCGGGGACTCCGCCGTCAGTCGCCGACGGCCTGCGCCGCATTCACGGACAGAATGCGAAGGCGAGCCTGGCTATTGCCGAAGTGATGGCCTTCTCTCGTCAGAAGCCTGATGAGCGCGGTCGTGTGAGCATGCGCGAGGTGGCGACGCGCGCCGTCAGCCTGCGTGCATTTGCGATCGGGCGCGCCCGGCTGACGATCGTCTACGCGCCGCCGAAGACCGGTGCAGTAGACGTAGAGGGCTTCGCGAATCTTCTCCTGCAGGCTGTCTTGAATCTGATCGTCAACGCCGAACAGGCAATGGCAGGGCAGCGGGACGGCACGATCCGCATCGAGCTCGAGTCGCCTCCCGGTTGGGTCGCGTTGCGAGTCTCGGATAATGGACCGGGCATCGACCCGCTCGTGGCCGATCGACTGTTCGAGCCCTTTGTCACGACGCGCTCACGCGACGAGTCATCGGGACTCGGCCTGGCCGTAGCAAGGCACATCGCCGAAGAGCACCGTGGCACGCTGACGTTGGAGAGCACGGATGCAGGCGCGAGTTTCCTGTTGAGCCTGCCGGCCGCGACGTAAGGCTTCAGGCTCTCGGCTCCAAAGCCCTCGTTAGGCGGCCCCTCTCTCGAGATTGAGGCGATGCAACTTGTCGATGAACGTCGTGCGGCTCAAGTTGAGCAGCCGCGCCGCCTGGCGCTTATTGCCCCCGGTTTTTTCGAGGCAGCGCATGATCAGCTCGCGTTCGAGCTGTGACACGAGCGATGTGAAGTTCAGTCCCTCGTCCGGAATTGCCACGGTTGGCACCAGCATGGACCTGGCACGATCGCGCACATCCTCAGGCAATGCTTCGGGTCCGATCTCTGATTTCGCTGCCGCCATTGCCACGGCGTGCTCGATCGCATTCTCGAACTGGCGGATGTTGCCTGGCCAGTCGTAGGCCATCAGCGCGCGCAGTGTTTCTTGCCCGACGGTCTTCACTGGAATGCTGTTGTCGGCGCACGACTTCCGCACGAAGTGCTGGGCGAGCAACGGAATATCTTCGCGCCTCTGACGAAGCGAAGGCAGTGTCACCGGGATCACGTTCAAGCGGTAGAACAGGTCTTCGCGGAACGTTCCGTCCTTGACCATTTTGCGCAAGTCCATGTTGGTCGCCGCGATGACGCGAATGTCGAGACGCATCGGACGCGATTCGCCGACACGTTCGATCTCGCGTTCCTGCAGCGCCCGCAACAGCTTGGCCTGCAGGGGCATCGACATCGACGCGACTTCGTCGATGAACAGTGTGCCGCGATGGGCGAGCTCGAAGCGGCCGGCGCGCGACGCGATCGCACCGGTGAACGCGCCCTTGACGTGACCGAACAGCTCCGCTTCGGCGAGCGTTTCGGGAATAGCCGCCGCGTTGAACGCGACAAAGCGCTCGCTGGCACGCGGGCTGTTGTGGTGAATGGTGCGCGCGATGAGTTCCTTGCCGGTGCCGGTCTCTCCGTGGATCAACACCGTGCTGTTCATCGGCGAGACCAGTTCAAGCGTGGTGAGCAGTGCCTGAATCGTGCTGTGACGCCCAATGATGTTCTCGAAGCGGAACTTTCCTTTGAGCTGTGCCTTTAGCTCGGCGTTCTCTTCGCGCAGCCGTTGCTGCTCGAGCCCGCTGTGCAGCACGCGTGCGAGCTGCGACAGCTGAAACGGTTTGATCAGGAAATCCACCGCGCCACGTTTGATCGCCGCAACCGCTTCGGCGACACCGCCGAAACCGGTCATCACCACCGCGCGAATCTGCGGGTACCGCTCCAGGGCCTCATCCAGGACGGTCATGCCGTCGGCGTCGGGCAGCCGCAGGTCGACGACGAGTCCGTCGTACGCGAACGACCGCAACCGCTCGGTGGCATCGGCAGCGTCACTGGCCTGCGCCGCGGCAAAGCCATTGGCTTCGAGGCTGGCGACGATGGTTTGGCGGAGGTCGATGTCGTCTTCGACGACGAGAATGGACGGCAGGGCGCGCTGCGTCATAGGTTGGTACGCGTCAACAAGTCGTCGCCGGATGACCGCTGGCCGGCGTCCCGCGACTGGCGTTCAGGTGGGAAGGCCTGAGCGCTGGTTACTGTTTAGTGCAGATGAGTTCTGTGCCGCATGTGCCCGAGCTGCACTTGCCCGAAAACTGAAGTGCTCATTGTAGATGACGGAGTCCAGACCAGGGAACTGCTTTCAACGCCTGCCCGACCTGCTGCAAGCATCCACCACGAGAGTGGTACTCTGTGTCGATGATCGTTCGTGACTGGCGTGAGGCCGATGTGGCGGACACGCAGCTGCTCTACGCGCGCGAGCAGGACTTCTGGGTGCGCGAACTGACCTGGGACGCGTCGAACTCCTGGCGCGAGATCGAGCAGGCCCGCACCACCTGGGGCCTTCCCGGCCGCATGGCTATCGACCACAAACGCACCGTGCGCGGCTGGAGCTACTACATGCCTGACGGCGAAACGCTGCACATCGGCGGCATCGCCGCGGACACGAAAGAGGCAACCGCGGCGCTCGTCGATGCGTGTCTCGAGATCGCCGCGGTGCCGCCGCGTCCGGCCCGGGTGTCGTGCTTCGTGCCGGATCGAGCCGAAGGATTCGCGACGACGCTCGCCGAACGGGGTTTCGCGTGCGAGTACTACCACTACCTGTCGCGGCCGTTGATTGCCTCGACGAATCACGGCGATGCGAGTCAGGCCGAAGGATGGCGCGAAGGCGACCTAACGCAGGCGGCCGAGCTGTTGCGCACTGCGTATGGTGAGCACGGCCGACACTTTGCGCCCCGCGGCACCCTGACCGAGTGGGAGCACTACATACGCGGGCTGGTCGAGCGACCGGGATGCGGCGATCTCGAACCCACGCTCACGCGCGTCGTCCGCGAAGCGGGCAACATGGTTGCGCTGGTGCTCACGACACGAATCGCGCCCGGCACCATCCATGTCGCACAGGTCGCCGTACATCCCGCCCGACGCCGCGAAGGCTTCGCGCGCCGGCTCGTGGAGGAGGCGTGCCGACTGGCGCAGCCGCGCGCCGCACGTCAGGCGACGCTGCTGGTAGGTGAGAAGAACATCGCCGCGCGAAAGCTCTACGAGTCGATGGGCTTCGAACCGCGCGCAACCTTCATCGCCGCCACAAAACAAATTGCGTAGGGCCGGTCCTCGAGGACCGGCCTCCGTGTATACTCCGTCGCACTTAAGGGTCACTCAGTTGACTCGCGTGCGATTCGACTCTCCGCGCGTTCTTCCTCAACTCCCCATTAGTACGGGTTCGTACGACGATCGGGCCACGGTTCCGGGGTCATTCCTTCCGGCACTCATAGCGTTACGTTCCGCCTTCGCTCGTACGGGGCGTTGGCGGGACAGGCACCCATCTGTCTTGCGGGGCAACACCACCCACTGTGAGGAGAAACGCGATGCCTACACACGCCCGGAGATCAGCGGTAGCCCTGTTCGTGGTCTTGCTCCTGCCCGCGGCGGCGTACGCCCAAGCCGCCATCACCGGGGTCGTGAAAGACGCGTCCGGCGCGGTCCTACCGGGCGTGACGGTCGAAGCCTCTAGCGCAGTTCTCATCGAGAAAACGCGCTCCGTCGTCACCGATCCCACCGGCCAATATCGCATCGTCGATCTGCGGCCGGGAACCTATGTCGTGACCTTCACGCTCCAGGGGTTCAGCGTCGTCAAGCGCGAGGGCATTGAGCTCAGTGGCGACTTCGTGGCGACGGTCAACGGCGACCTGCGCGTCGGCAACCTCGAAGAGACGATCACCGTCACCGGTGAATCGCCGATCGTGGACGTGCAGAGCGCGCGCGTGCAGACGATCGTCGATAAAGACGTGCTCACGGCGATCCCGTCATCGCGAAGCGCCAATGGTATTCAGGCGCTGGTGGCGGGGATGAGCGCGAACGGTGACGCGGGCGGCATCACCGGGGGCAGTGGCGGCATGGCGGGATTCATCCATGGTGCACGGGCGTCCGACTCGCGGACGCTGCACGACGGCATCAACACGGGCTGGGCCGGCGCAAACTCGAACGCGGCGGTCTCCAACGTCGCCGGATCGCAGGAAGTCGTGATGACGACCTCCGGCGGGCTGGGCGAGGCGGAGACGGCAGGTGTGATGCTCAACGTCATCCCACGTGACGGCGGCAATGAGTTCAGCGGCACGTTCGCGTACTCGGGTGCGAACGGCAGCATGCAGGGCAGCAACTATACCGATGCGCTCAAAGCGGCAGGACTGCGATCGCCGCAGCAACTGCTCAAGGTCTGGGAAGTGAACCCGATGGGCGGCGGCCCGATCAAGCGCGACCGCCTGTGGTTCTACGCCACCTATCGTGAGGTGTACGCCGAGAACACCATTCCGGGCATGTTCTTCAACAAGAACGCCGGCGATCCGACGAAGTGGCTGGTCGACTTCGATACGTCGCGTCCGGCATTTCTCGACAGCGTGACGCGGAATGCGATTGGGCGACTGACCTGGCAAGCGACGCCACGCAACAAGATCTCGATGAGCCACTCAGAGCAGTACGACAGACAGAACAAGACAGGTGGCGGCGCCGGCACGCGTACGCCGGAAGCACAGGGCCTGCGGCTCTATACACCGGGTCATATTCAGACCGCCACGTGGACGTCGCCGTTCACGAATCGGCTACTACTCGAGGGTGCGTGGGGCAACTATTTGTCGCGCTACGCCAACTTCGCTCCGCGCGTCGATGGCTCGCACAATGACAATCTGATCTCCGTCGTTGAACAATGCTCGCCCAGTTGTCCGAATAACAATGGTTACCCCGGTCACCCGGAGATCCCTGGCATCGCCGGCCTGATCTATCGCTTCAACCAGCCGCTTCAAGCAGGATTCGAGCGCCATCAGATCGGGACGCTGGCGCAGATGCGCGCGTCGGCTTCGTACATTCCCGGGCAGCACAGTCTGAAGATCGGCTACCAGGGCAACATCAGCCATCCGAGTCAGAGCTACTTCAACTTCACGCCGTTCATTCAGTACCGGTTCAACAACGGCGTGCCGAATCAGCTCAATCAGACCGCCGTGTATCCAGGCACGGTGAAGTTCCAGAGCAATCTGAATCTGTTTTCGCTGTACGCGCAGGATACCTATACGCGTGCGCGTTTGACGCTGCAGGGCGGTTTGCGCTTCGACAGCATCGGCACGAGCTATCCCGACACGGGGGCCGGCGGCCCGGACTATCAATTGATGCCGACGCGGGTGTTCTTCGCGGCGGGATCGACCGACGAGATTCACTGGAAAGACATCACGCCGCGTATGGGCGCCGCGTACGATCTGTTCGGCAACGGCAAGACGGCGATCAAGTTCAACCTTGGCAAGTATCTGACCGCGCTGACGGCGAGCAACAGCGACACGGATCTCCAGCCGGGGCGTCGCATCGCCACGAATACGACGCGTACCTGGAATGACACCAACACGTTCCCGGCCGGTGATCCGCGCAATGGCAACTACATTCCCGACTGCGATCTGATCAACCCGAACGCCAACGGCGAGTGCGGTCGTATGGACAATCAGAACTTCGGCAAGGACGTCTTCACGAAGTCGTTCGACCCGGATCTGGTTCACGGCTGGGGCAGGCGAACCTATAACTGGGAGATGGGCATTTCGTTGCAGCAGGAGCTGCTGCCCCGGGTCGGTATTACGGTCGGCTACTTCCGACGCTGGTACGGCAATTTCTACACCGCAAACAACCGGCTCACCACGACCGGCGACTACACGCCGTTCGAGATCCCAATTCCACTCGATCCCCGGCTGCCGGGCGGTGGCGGCGGCACAGTGAGAGGACTCTACAACCTCGTGCCGGAGAAAGTCGGTCAGGAGGATCTCTACTCGCAGCTTTCGTCGGACTTCGGCGACATGCGCGAGAGCTGGCACGGTGTCGACGTCAGCGTCAATGCGCGGCTGCGTAGTGGCCTGAACGTGCAGGCGGGGACCAGCTCCGGTCGCCGGTCGATGGACAACTGCTCCGTGCGTGATGCGCTGCCCGAGACTTACAGCTGGGCGAGCACGCAGGCCGTGCAGACCACGCGCGTGACGACGTCCACTGGCGGG
>DATCXH010000561.1:0-4881 GCA_036565925.1 Vicinamibacterales bacterium | reverse complement strand
ACGAGATCGCCTTTTTCTTGACCTGACGTTCGCCGCCGAGAAGGTTGATGCGAATCATCGGTCGATCACCTTCCGCAGGGCGAGGCCGACCGCAACCGCCGCCGACGGCGCCATGTCGGCCGGTTCGCCGCCGAGCTTTTTCGCATCCCAGGTCACGGCGCCGAACGGATCGAAGTCCTCAACCGGCGCGTTGAAGCGCTCCTGCACCATCTGGTGGAAACCGTCGACGCGCGATGCGCCGCCGCTCAACATGATTCGATCGATTTGATCGGTCGACGCACTCGCCTTGAAGAAGTCAAAGGTCTTGTGGATCTCGAGCAGCACGTTCTCGGTGACCGCGTGCAGGACCGGCTGCGCCTCCTCGTAAGTGGCGCCATCGACCGGAATGCCTTTCTTCAACTGCTCCGCCGAGTCGAACGGCAGATCGAGCTCCTTCTGCACCGCTTCGGTATAGGCGTTACCGCCCATCGAAATGTCGCGCGTGAAGACCGACTGGTCGCCCTGCAGGATGTTGATGTTGATTGCGCTGGCGCCGGCGTTGAGCAGCACGACGATCTGGCCGTTCTCGAGACCGTAGTTGACGTCGAATGCGTTCTGCAGCGCGAACGCATCGACGTCGACGATCACCGCGTTACGACCAGCCTGTGCGATGACGCCGGTGTAGTCGCCGATCTTCTCTTTCTTCGCCGCGACGAGCAGCACTTCCATGCTGCCGCGCGAATCAGGCCCGGTGCCGGCATCGAGAATCTGATAATCGAGATTGACGTCCTGGATGTCGAACGGGATGTACTGTTCGGCCTCCCAGAAAATTGACTCGTCCAGTTCCGACTCGGTCATCACCGGCAACGTGATCTTCTTGACGATCACGGCGTTTCCGGAGAGCGAGGCGCAGACGTCTTTCGCCTTGAACGCTTTGTTGTGCTCGAAGACGCGACGGATCGCATCAGCAACAGCACCGGCGTCGATGATCGCGCCGTCAACGATCGAATCCGGAGGCACGGGCTCGCTGCCGAACGCGGCCACACGAAATCCCTTGCCTGAAGGCTTCAGTTCGACCGCCTTGACTGCGCTCGATCCGATGTCGAGCCCTACGACAGCCTTGGTTCTGCGAAACATACTTTGGTCTTCGCCGTCGGTCTTCTGTCCTGCGTTCTGTGCACCCTTCGACTCGCGTCGGGTCATCCTTCGGATGACCGACGCTCCTCAGGGCAGACAGCCCTTCACCGACAACCGGAGACCGAAGTCCGGGGACCGGGGAGGGCCAAGGTTCAAAGTGGCAACCGCTGTGCCATCAGCTCAGCCAACCGATTCACCGGATTTCCGGGGCAATCGACGCTGCGATGCTGATCGCGCGACGGTCACATCTGAGCGGAGATCACAAAACGGTACACGGCTCACAGTTCTGTCGAGCGCGGTGTGCCTGCTCTGCGTCAGACACACTCGTTATCGGCTTTTTTGGTGGGCGCGATACCAAGGTCGGGCTGGATCTGGAGGCGGGAAAACGGTCTTCGTGCCGAATCGGGAAACTTCACGATCGCGCCGCGCGAGTGTGGTATACACCAGCTTCCCCGCCTCGGCCGGAGACTTCGGCGAGGCAGGATCCCATCTATTCGGAGGCGTCCATGGCCATCGTCACATCCAGGCGATCTCTGCTCCTCGCCTGTGTTCTCCTGATGATCAGTTCGGCGAGTCCGGCCTTTGCGCAGGGCCAAACGGCGATTGCCGGCGTGGTGCGCGATACGACCGGTGCGGTGTTGCCCGGCGTCACCGTCGAAGCGAGCAGTCCCGCCCTGATCGAGCGGGTGCGCACGGCCGTGACCGATAGTCAGGGGCAGTACAAGATCATCGACCTGCGGCCAGGGATTTATACCGTGACCTTCACGCTCCAGGGCTTCAATTCCCTGCGTCGCGACGGTATCGAATTGACCAACACGTTCACCGCCACGGTCAATGCCGACCTGCCGGTCGGGTCGCTGCAGGAAACCGTGACCGTGACCGGTGAGACTCCGATCGTCGATACGCAGAATGTCATTCGCAAAGCAACGGCCTCGCGCGAGGTGATGGACGTACTGCCGACCGACCGCAACTTCGTGAGCTTCGCGGCGCTCACGCCTGCCGTGCTCGTCACCGGCGTGCGACAGAACGTGGGCGGATCCATTCCCGAAACGGGGATGAACCTCGTCGTCCACGGCAGCCGGCCGTCCGACAGCCTGGTGATGGTTGAGGGGATGCCGATCATCAACGGGAGCGGCACCGGCGGATTGCAGTACGGCAACTACCTGAATAACGCGCTGGCACAGGAGATCACGTTCCAGACCGATTCACACAATGCGGAGTTCGAGCGCGCCTCGGTCTACTCCAACTTCATTCCGAAGGAAGGGTCGAACACGTATCGCGGCTCGTTCTCAACGCGGTACGCAGGAGAAGGCTGGCAGTCGAACAACCTGGACGAGGACCTGAAGTCGCGCGGGTTGACGACTGGCAATCGCATCAACCGCATCTGGGACGTGAACCCTGCACTCGGCGGACCGATCATCCGCGACCGTTTGTGGGTATACGGGTCCTATCGGCACTGGGGCACGTACAACACGGTGGCGCAGTCGTTCAAAGACGCGGACTTCAGCGAGCTGTTTTATACGCCGAGCACCGAGCAGAACCTGTTTCCGGTGTGGCACCAGAGCGCCGTCGCCCGTTTTACGACGCAGGTGAGCAAGAGGAACAAGGTCAATGTCTATACCGACTGGCAGTACACGTTCTTTGGCAACTGCTTCGTCCCGACCTACCTCACCGCGATCAGTGCGTGCCCGGAGTACAAGAACATCCCGCAGTACATCGTTCAGGGCAGCTGGAGCTCGCCCGTAACCAACAAGCTGCTGCTCGAAGCAGGCGGGACGATCACGCCTCAGGATTTCCACGGATACCGCCGTCCTGGCGTGTCGCAAACGCAGTTCGCGATGAACGATCCGCTGCAGCCGCCCGGAATGCCACAGACGTGGGGATCGTCCACGACGTACGGATATAACCGCAGCGATCAATCCAACTACCGGGCATCGGCGTCGTATGTGACCGGCACGCACAACGTGAAAGCCGGCTTCACGCTGATGCACGCCTGGCGGTACACCACGCAGGAGGTCAACAACTCGGTAAGCCTGTCGTTGCGCAACCTGCAGCCGTTCCAGCTGACGCAATACGCGTCGCCGATTCAGTTCCACGAGACGCTCAAATACAACATGGGCATCTATGGACAAGATCAGTGGACGGTCAAGCGCCTGACGTTGAACTACGGCGTCCGGCTCGACTTCCTCAACGCACAGGTCGACGCGCAGGATATCGCCGCAGGGCCGTTCACCCCGGCGCACCATTTCGATGCGATCAAGAACGTACCGAACTGGAAGGACGTCGATCCACGCGTGGGAGTGTCATACGACCTCTTCGGCAATGGCAAGACGGCGATCAAAGGCAGCATCGGCCGATACGTCGTCGGCGCATCGTATGACATCGCCCGGCCAGTAAATCCTGTCCAGTCGAGCGTGAATACCGTCACGCGCTCATGGGCCGCGCCCGCAGGCGTGACCTACACCGGTACGTTCAATCCTTTCGACGACTGCGACCTGACGAACCCGGCGGCGAACACCAAGCGGCCCGGTGCCGTCCAGTGCGGCGCGATCAACAACCCGGCGTTCGGCCAGGTCACTGCGCGCACGACCAACTACGATCCCGACGTCGTCGAAGGCTGGCACAAGCGGCCCAACAACTGGGAGGGCCAGATCAGCGTGCAGCGTGAGTTGATGCCGCGCGTCTCTGGATATGTCAGCTACACACGACGGTGGTACGGCAACTTGTTCGCGACGCGCAATCTTGCCGTCACCAACGCCGACTTCACCCCTTACTGCCTCACGCTGCCGAATGACTCGCGCTTGCCGGGCAGCGGCTCGCAGCAGTGCGGTTACTTCGACGTCAATCGCAACATCGCGCCGAACAACCTGATCTTCAACTCCAGCAGCGTCGGCGGCATCGACGATGTCTACGATGGGTACGACTTCGAGATCAACGCGCGACTCGGCAGCACGTTCGTGTCCGGAGGCATGAGCTGGGGCAGGGAACGCATCAACACCTGCAACCTGAAAGACGATCTCAGCCTGAGCGCTCCGACGGTCTTGCCATTGGGCCGCAACGACCCTCGCGACGACGAGTTCTGCGATACGCACCCCAACTGGAATCCGCAGGTCAAGGGACAGTTCTCCTATCGTCTGCCTTGGGACGTGGGCTTCTCGGCCACCTTCCAGAGTCTCTCGGGTCCTGAGATCCGCGCTGCGTGTCCGGTCAATAGCGTGGTGAACGGCACGCAGATCTGCCCGGCGTCGCTGAACCGTCCGTTTACGAGCACTGCTCCGACCGTCGATATCGTTTCGCTCGGCCAGATCTACGGCGATCGGATCTACCAGACCGACATCCGGTTCAGCCGTGCCCTCCGCACAGGGCGGGCGGTCGTCCGGCCGACAGTGTCCGTCTACAATTTGTTCAACTCGAATGCCGTCCAGACTTACACGAACAACTATGGGCCGGCGTGGCAGGCACCGCAGACGATCATGCAGTCGCGGTTCGTGGACATCGGCGTTCAGGTCGATTTCTAACGCGGCGCTATTCGCCGCCATGTTCGTGCTCGGGGCATGTCGCGGGACTGCCCCGAGCGATTCCACACGCACGGCTTCAACGACTCAGCCAGTCAATTACAACGAGCACATCGCGCCGATCCTCAACCAGCAGTGCGCGTCGTGTCATCGCCCAATCAGCGGTCGGCCTTCGAAAGCGGTCGGCACGACAGACTCCGCGAGCGACCCGTTGTGCGTCGCGGGCGCTCCGTTTGCGCTGCTCGACTAC
>DATCXH010000033.1:0-4626 GCA_036565925.1 Vicinamibacterales bacterium | reverse complement strand
TTGTGGCAATTGCTATACAACCCGCGCGCGCAGAAGAAGCACGAGCCACAGAAAATGTTGAACGGCACCATCACGCGGTCGCCGGCCTTGAGGTTTCGAACCGACGGACCAACCTCGTGCACGGTCCCGACGAACTCGTGTCCGAACGTGTGCCCGACGCGCAGGTCGGGCATCATGCCGTGATACAGATGCAGGTCAGAGCCGCAAATTGCGGCGCACGTCACCCGGACGATGGCATCGTTCGGGTGCTCGATCGCCGGAATGTCCTTCTCTTCCACCCGGATCCGGTTGGGCCCTCGATACACCATCGCTCGCATCACCACCTCCCGCGCTGGATCATCCTCGTACCTGTGTTCACGCTCGCGATCTCCGCGTCTGGCTACGCCGCTCGCCGTGTTGCGGCCATCACGCCAACGGCAAGCAGCCCGAGACCGAACGCAGTGCGAAACGATGGCCGCGGTGTCCACTTCATGGCCTTCAGCATCGCTGCGGGCGGCTCAGTGGGTTGCGGCGATGAAGTGCTTGCGAGTGGTCGGGCCTCACTCATCGATGTGCGTCCGGCGAAGTGATCGATGATTGCCGGTACGAAGGTGGCGAGATCCTGAGGCCCGCGACTGGTCACCAGATTGCGATCGCTGACGAGCGGCTCGTCGAGCCAGGTCGCGCCGGCGTTCACCATGTCATCGCGAATGCCGGGCCATGACGTCAGCGTGCGACCGGAAACCAGACCAGCGGACGCCAATACCCACGGCCCGTGACACAGTGTGGCAATCGGCTTCCCAGCGTCGTCAAAGGCGCGTACGAACTCACGTGCCTCTTGCGATTGGCGCAGGAGATCGGGATTGATGAAGCCGCCCGGTACGAACAGGCCGTCGTAGTCAGCGGGGTTGGCGCGAGAAAGTGTGCGATTGACCCGCACGCGGCTGGCCGGTTCGTGCAGGTTGACGCCGCGAATGCGGCCTTTTCGCAGCGAGACGATGTCAACGTCTGCGCCGGCGAGCTTCAACGCGCTCAGTGGAATCGTGAGCTCGACTTTTTCGAATCCGTCGGCGGCAAGAACGGCGATGCGCCGACTGGTCAGTGCTCCGGACATGTGTCACCTCGGCTCGTAGTGTCAGCCGCACGGCGTGCATAACGCGGACCGACCATGGCGTCGTGCGCCGACGTTTCGAGTCGATCGAAGAGGTCGATGCTGAAGTGAAGTGAGGTGGGTGTATTAACGAGTCGGGTCCACTGAGCAGGCGCCGATCTGCATCGCGCATTGCAGGAAGAAGGCGTGCGTGACCTTCACGAACGCGAGACCTTCCTCAGCGGTGGCCCATCCCGGCACTTTGGACCACGTGCCGCTGCCCTCACTCTTGTAGCGAGCGAAGTATCTGCCGATCTCGTTTTGAATCGCCGGGGTCAGCTGATGCATGGGCCGGCCCGACGCACCAACGCGTGAAAGCACGACCTTCGAATCGAGACCCTTTTCGTCTTCCATGTACATGACGCCAACCGCGATGCCCCGCACGAAGCGTCCTTCCGGCAACGCCGGTCCGAGCACGAGAACGTCGAACGGGTCGCCGTCGTACGAGACGGTCTGCGGTACGAAGCCGTAGTTCACCGGGTAGCCGCCGATCGACGCGGGGATCATGCGGTCGATCTTCGGACGGTTGGTGCCCATGTCAAATTCCCACTTGCGTCGATCGCCGCGACCGATCTCGATATAGGCGTTCACCGTTCCGTCGCTGTTGATCGGCGGTGTGTCACGCCAGGCGTGCTTCGTGTGACTGCGTGCGGCATCCAGGCTCGCGGCCAGTGTCTTGACGGCAGTCGCCGGCAACGTGGGTGGCCGCATATCGTTCTGCGCGCCAACCACCAACGGAACGAGCACCATCACAACCAACAGGAGTCTGGTCACGCCGTAGTTTTGACGATTCTGCACGTCTCCAGCATGGCATGAGGACGGCCCATCGTCGACAGGTGCCCCTTCAGTCGGAGGTTGTCCTTCGCTATGGCCACTTGAAGCGCGCCGGTTCGCGGAATGGATCCGGCATGGGATCGATCTTCACGACCTGCGGCCGCTCGCGCTTGGGGCCGAGTGGTTGGTTCGCTCGCAGTACGCCCTCGACGTGTTCAACGGTGAGTGGCCGCGAGAACAAGAATCCCTGCGCGTGCGTACAGCCGAGACGTTCCAGTTCGCGGGCCTGCACTTCGCTCTCGATACCCTCGGCGACGACGCTGGTGTTGAGCGTGCGAGCGAGCGCAAGGATGCTTTCGACGATCGCCGGACGATCCGGCAACAACAGGCTCTTCACGAACGAGTGGTCGATCTTCAGCGCGTCAACCGGCAGCTTGTGCAGGTGGCTCAGCGAGGAAAAGCCGGTGCCGAAGTCGTCGAGATAGATCTTCACGCCGAAGTCGCGAAGATCGCGCAGGACCTCCGCGACCACGTTCGGGCTGTCCATCAATGCCGTCTCAGTGATCTCGAGGCGCAGGTCGCATGGCGCAAGCCCGGCGCTGTGCACCGCTTCCTCGACGATCATCAGGAAGTTCTGCTCCATCAACTGACGATTCGATACGTTGACCGTGATGCACTCGAGACCGGCCGTGCCAAACCGCCGTTGCCAATCGGCAAACGTGCGGCAGGCCTGCTGCAGCACCCATGTACCGAGCGGCTCGATCAGCCCCAGTTCCTCGGCAATCGGGATGAACGTCGCCGGCGGGACTGGCTCGCCATTCCGCTTCCAACGCACCAGCGATTCGAAGCCGACGCACATACCGGTGCTGAGCGAGACGATCGGCTGATAGTGAACCTCAAAACCATTCGACTCGCGCTGGTCGCTCAGGGCACGTCCGTTCGGATCGCGTTGGTCACTGAGCGGTCGATCGCGGTTGCCGATCGCATGACGCAGGTCGTTCTCGAGACCGAGACGATCGCGCACGCGCGCGTGCATGTCGGCATCGAAGAGCTCGTGTCGCGCCTTGCCGCGCGCCTTGGCGTGATACATCGCGGTGTCGGCGTCGCGCATGATCTCTTCAGGGTTGTCATACTGCGAGCGCCCGAACGCGATGCCGATGCTGGCCGAGGTGAACACTTCCTTGCCGCCGATCGAGAACGGCGCGCTGAGCGCGTGCTGGATGCGGAAGGCGATGGCATTGGCTTGCGGCTCGTCGTTGAGCTCGTTGAGCAGGATCGCGAATTCGTCGCCGCCGAGGCGGGCGAGCGAGTCACCCGGCCGCAAACACGATTCGAGGCGACGGGAGACCGCGATCAGCAGCGCGTCGCCGACCAGGTGGCCAAGACTATCGTTGACGACCTTGAACCGATCGAGATCGATATATAACGCCGCGAAGCGCTCGCCGCGCCGCTCTTTCAGTTCTTCGAGTCGCCGTCCGAGCTTCTCAACGAACACTGACCGGTTCGATAGCCCGGTCAACGGATCGAGGAACCCGGCGCTCAGCACCCATTCGCGGGCCAGTGAGCGGCCCGTCGTGTCGGTCAGCGATCCGGCGATGCGGATCGCACGCTTCGCGCCGCGGACCGCGACACCGCGGCACAGGAACAAACGATACGTGCCGCTCTCGTGACGCATACGATGCTCGTACTGAAAGTGATCGGTTTTGCCGGAGAGGTGCGCGTGCAGCGCATCCTTGAGCGGCGCGATCTCGTCCGGATGCACGCGGTCGGTCCAGTCCTCGATTTTTCCGATGGCCTCGGACGCGGGCAGACCCAGCATGGCGCGCCACCGTGCCGAGACATAGAACTCCTGACTGCGCAGGTCCCACTCCCACAAGCCATCGCTGGCGCCTTCCGCCGCCAGTGCCAGCCGCTCCTCGCTGCGCTTGACCGCGTACTCATTGCGCTTCTGCTCGGTGATATCGCGCCATTGCAACGTCGTGCTGCCGTCGGCCGGCAGGATCGTCACCTGCAGAATCCGTGCACCAGCTCTCGAGAGCACGCCGTAGAGCAGCTGCGTCCGTGATTGTTGGAGCTCAATGGCATCGTCAATGGTTCTCTGCAGGCCCGTGCTCGTCAGGAGTGGCAGCGCGTCAAAGAGCGATCGACCCAGCGCCCGTTCGCGCCCGCAGCCCACCATCTGCTCGAGCGCGTTGTTCCACAGCGTGATCAGGCCGCGGCCATCGATCACGGCGATGCCTTGATCCAGCGATTCGATCGCCTCTTGACTGCGGTGCTCGTACTCGATCTGGCTCACGTGCGCGCAGTAGGCGCGATGCGCGAAGAACAACGGGAGCGCGGCCACGGGCAGCACTTCCCACCGCTGGTGATCGATGATTTCGATGAGGCCAATAGCGAGGCCGGCCCCGATGACGTGATGCGGGCAGTCGCGGATCACCGTGCGCAGCCACATGCGATTGATCGGCTGCCGCGTGACGAACGGCATGACGACCCCGCTGATCGCACCGTAGGCGAGGGCGTAGACGACGACCGCCAGCAAGATCGGTACGCCCTGCCACGGCCACACGAAATGTCCCTGCGTGCCGCCGAAACCGGTGTGGACGATGCCCGCGGCGTGGATCGCGGCGATCGTTGTCGCAGCATTGACGAGTGTGTCTTCGGGAGGCCGCGTCCACTTCGGGTCGGCCAGCATGTACGCTGAGGCTCCGGCCGAGACCATGATC
>DATCXH010000779.1:0-2322 GCA_036565925.1 Vicinamibacterales bacterium | reverse complement strand
TAGAGGCGGGTCTTCAGACCCGCCTAGCGTGCCAACTTTTTAGCAGGCCCCTCCGTCCAAGGGCTCGTCGGTGCGTCCGAGGAGCCTCTCATGAGCAATCTGATACAAGACCTGCGGTTCGCGCTGCGGTCCTTCATCCGCGCGCCGCGCTTCTCCATTCCAGCCATCCTGGCTCTCGCGCTCGGCATCGGCGCCACATCAGCAATGCTGAGCGTGGTCCGCGGCGTGATGCTCGAACCGCTGCCGTATCGCGATCCGGATCGCGTCGTCTCGATCTGGGAAACCAATCCGGATCGGAACATCCGGCGAAACGTGATTGGGCAGTCCAACTTCGTCGCCTGGCGCGAGCGCTTGCGATCGTTCGAGCATCTCGGGATGGTGGGGCCGGCGCGCTTGAGCCTGATCGTGGGGAACATGCCGGATGAAGTCGAGGGCATGCTTGCCTCGTCTGATGTGTTTGCCGCACTTGGTGTTCAGCCTGCAATCGGACGTGCCTACACGGCGAACGAAGACGTACAGGGGAACGCGCAGGTCATGGTCGTGAGCCACGAGTTCTGGCAGACGCGACTCGGCGGACGCGCCGACATCGTCGGCAGCACCATCAGGGCGAACGGGGTCCCGCGCACCATCCTCGGTGTGATGCCGCAGGGATTTACCGTCGAGGGCCAGAAGGCGTCGTTCCTGATTCCGTACGGATGGGTGTTCGAAAACCTACGCACGGCGCAGGGTCGAGGGACGTCACACGGCATCGCGCGCCTGCGCGATGGGGTCACGCTCGAACAGGCGAGGACCGAGATACGACAGCTGATGGCTGTGCGCGAGAAGGAAGATCCGCGACTCAATACCCACTGGACCGCGGTGCTCGTGCCGGTGCACGAACAGATGGTCGAGCAGATTCGGCCGGCGCTGCTGATCCTGACCGGTGCAGTGGCGCTGGTGTTGCTGATTGCCTGTGTGAACGTGGCCAATCTGCTGCTGGCGCGAAGCACCGTGCGCCAGCGCGAACTCGGCATCCGCGCCGCACTCGGTGCACGGCGTCGTCGACTCCTTGCACAGTTGCTCAGCGAGAGTCTCGTCCTTGGCGCCGCGGGAGGTGTCGCCGGAGTGACGTTGGCGTTTGCCTTCCATCGTGGACTGCTGGCGCTCGTCGCCGATCGGATTCCAGTAGCGCGGCTCGATCAGGTCTCGCTCGATCTTCCAATCCTTGTGCTGACGATGGCGATCGCGCTCGGGACAGGCGTGCTGTTTGGATTCGTGCCCGCGCTGGTGACGTCGGGTTCGGTTGACGAAAGCTTGCGTGACGGCGGTCGCCACGGCGGCGGGCACCGATCGCGACGACTGCTCGCTGGACTGGTCGTCGCCGAAGTAGCGCTGTCACTCGTGCTGCTTGCAGGCGCTGGTCTGCTGATTCGCAGCTTCATTCGTCTGCAGCATATCGACCCGGGGTTCAGGGCTGACGGCGTGCTCACCGCGCGCGTGCAGACGCCAGGCTTGCGGTACCAAACACCGGCCGACCGCGCGAGTTTCTACAACAGTGCGCTGACGCGCATCAGTGCCCTCCCTGGTGTCGAGCAGGCGGCCGGCATCACATTTCTCCCCATGGGCCGCGGACTCGGCATGAGAACCGGATACTGGCGGAGCGATCGGCCGCGGCAGGTTCCGGGCGCCGGCTCCTCGGCCGATGTGCGGCCGATCACGCCTGGCTTCTTCAAGACCATGGGCATTCAGGTGGTGGCCGGCCGTGACTTCACCGCCGCGGATCAGACCACGTCGCCGCGCGTCACGATCGTGAGCGAGACGGCGGCGCGCCGCGAGTTCCCAGGCGAGGGTCCGATCGGCAAGCGCATTGATGTGTTCATTGGCGATCCAGGACCGCCATACGAGATCGTCGGCGTGGTCAAGGACATCAGGAGCACCGCGCTCGACGTCGATGTGTTTCCAATCGTCTACATCCCGCATACCCAGCTGTCCCCAGGCTTGCTGACGTTCGTCGTCCGCACGAACGGCAATCCGATGTCGCTGGCAACGGGTGTCGCTGCCGCGGTCCACGAACTTGATCCGGAACTGCCGGTTGCTGACGTGCGGCCGCTGGACGAGGTCGTGGCGTTTACGATCGCGAGGCCGCGAGTGATCATGACGCTGCTGGTCGCGTTTGCAGTGATGGCGATGTTGCTCGCCGGCGTCGGCGTCTACGGCGTGATGGCGTATTCGGTAGGGCAGCGGACGCACGAGATCGGCGTCCGCCTGGCGATGGGGGCGACCAACGGGATGGTCTTCAGGATGGTGCTACTTCAGGCCTTCACGCTGACGGCGATTGGCGTG
>DATCXH010000822.1:0-3440 GCA_036565925.1 Vicinamibacterales bacterium | reverse complement strand
GGTATCCGCCCCGGTTCGCTGGGAGGACGTCGTTCGCCGCCTTGCGTCAGAAGGCGTCACCACGTATGTTGAGGTAGGTCAGGGAAACGTGCTCGGCGGGATGGTGAAGAAGATCCACCCCGAGGCGCAGATCATGGCATTCGGATCGCCCGAGAACCTCGACGCGATCGTGGCGGCATGTTCGATCTCAACGGAAAAGTAGCGATCGTGACCGGCGCGTCCCGCGGTATCGGGCGCGGTATCGCCGAAGTACTGGCTGCCCGCGGTGCGCACGTCATCGCCGGCGCGCGCGGCGACAATGCGACCGGGACTGTGGACGCGATTCGACACGCCGGAGGCGCGGCCGAATCGGTGTCGATTGATGTGACCGATGCGGCGTCCATCGAGGCGATGGTCGAAGGCGTATTGGCTCGGCACGGGCGCGTGGACGTGCTCGTCAACAACGCCGGCATCACTCGCGACCAGTTGATGCTGCGGCTGAAGCGTCAGGACTGGGATGAGGTGATCGCCACCAACCTGACCTCCGCCTACACCTGCGTTCAAGCGGTCCTCAAGCCGATGCTCAAGCAGCGCGCCGGACGCATCGTCAGCATCAGCTCCGTCGTCGGGCAGATGGGCAATGCCGGCCAGGCGAACTATGCGGCGTCGAAGGCCGGGCTGATCGGGTTCAGTATGGCGCTGGCGCGCGAGGTTGCGTCGCGCAATATCACGGTGAATGTGGTGGCACCGGGGATGATCGAGACCGATATGACCCGGGCGGTTGCCGAGAAGGCGCAGGGGGAATGGGAATCGCTGATTCCGCTCAAGCGACTGGGGACGCCAAAGGACGTCGCGGCGGCAGTCTGCTTCCTCGCGTCGGATGAGGCAGCGTATATTACTGGGCAGGTACTGGCCGTCAACGGCGGTATGTACATGTAATCAAGGCACAATGCTCAATGCCCAATGATCAATGCCCAAAGGTCGATCGACCGGGCGCGACGTTGGGCATTGAGCCTTGAGCATTGGGCATTGGGCATTGATTGGAGGACAGATGGCGGTTGCAGACAAGGTGAAGAGCATCATCGTGGAACAGCTTGGCGTTGATGAAGAAGAAGTGACGCCGGATGCGTCGTTCGTGGACGATCTCGGCGCCGACTCGCTCGACACGGTGGAGCTCGTGATGGCGTTCGAGGAGGAGTTCGGGATCGAGATTCCGGATGAGGACGCCGAGAAGATCACCCGCGTCAAGGAAGCGATCGATTACATCGACGCACACGCCAAGGGAAAGAAATAGGGGCTCACGGTTTGAACAGGCGGGTTGTCATCACCGGCATCGGGCTGGTGTCGTCGCTGGGCATTGGCACGGAGGCGACCTGGCAGGCACTGCTGGCGGGCACTTCGGGAGTCACGCGCGTCACCAAGTTCGACATCACCGCGTACGCGGCGCAGATTGCCGCGGAGGTGAAGGGGTTCGACCCGCTGGATTTCGTCGAGAAGAAAGACGTCAAGAAGATGGACGTCTTCATTCAGTACGCGCTTGCCGCGTCGCAGTTCGCGATGGACGACTCCGGGCTGCGCATCACGCCGGAGAACGCGCCTGACGTCGGCGTCTTCATCGGATCCGGCATCGGCGGATTCCAGACCATCGAGCGCGAACACAGCGCGCTCCTGGCTGGTGGTCCGCGGAAGATCTCACCATTCTTCATCCCGTCGGCAATTATTAATCTCGCCTCGGGACAGGTGTCGATCCGGTTTGGCGCCAAGGGGCCGAACCTGGCCAGTTGCACCGCGTGCTCGGCATCGGCGCACGCGATCGGCGACTCGTTCGAGATCATCAAGCGCGGCGATGCGGACGTGATGATCACCGGCGGGTCCGAAGCCGCGATCACGCCAATGAGCCTTGGCGGATTCGCGGCGTTGCGCGCGCTGTCCACCCGCAACGATGAACCGCACCGGGCGTCGCGGCCGTTCGACAAAGACCGCGATGGTTTCGTGATCGGTGAAGGCGCGGGGACGTTGATTCTCGAAGAGCTGGGCCACGCGATACGGCGTGGCGCGAAGATCTACGCCGAAATCGTCGGCTATGGGATGTCGGGCGACGCGTATCACATCACCGCGCCATCCGAAGATGGTGACGGCGGAGTGCGCGTCATGCGCATGGCGGTGAAAAAGGCGGGCATCCGGCCGGACCAGGTCGATTACATCAATGCGCACGGCACCTCGACGCCGTACAACGACAAGCTCGAAACGCTTGCCATCAAAACGTTGTTCGGCGACCACGCGCGCAAACTGGCCATCTCGTCCACCAAATCGATGACGGGCCATTTGCTTGGCGGCGCCGGCGGCCTCGAGGCTGGCATTTCGGCGCTCGCCGTGCATCATCAGATCGCACCGCCAACGATCAACCTCGATCAACCCGACCCGGAGTGCGATCTCGACTACGTGCCGTGCACGAGCCGGAAGATGCCGATCACTTACGCACTGTCGAACTCTTTCGGATTCGGCGGCACGAACGCTGCATTGCTGTTCAAGAAGTTCGAAGCGTAGAGAGGCGGGTCTTCAGACCCGCCCGTATCATCATGAAAATCGCCGTCTGCATCAAACAGGTCCCGACCCGCGAGTGGCAGCCACGGCTCACTGACGACAAGACCTGGATCCGCGAGCAGGACGCCAGCTTCGAGATGAATGAGCCCGACGCCTACGCGCTCGAGGAAGCGCTGCGGCTGCGGGAGAAGCTCAGTGGGGAAGTGGTTGTCTGTTCGGCCGGGCCGGCACGCGTGCAGCAGGTGATTCGCGAGGCGTTGGCGCGCGGCGCCGACCGCGCGCTGCATGTCGAAGACAGCTCCCTGGCGAACGCCGACGCGATGCTCACGGCTGATGCGTTGGCTGCGGCGATGAGCGAGGAGAAGTTCGACCTCGTGCTCACCGGTCTGCAGTCCGACGATCAAGGCCACGCGCAGATGGGCGTGATCCTCGCCGAGCGCCTCGGCATCCCGCACTCAACGATCATCATGGAAGTGCAGATTGAAGGTGATCGTCTTCGAGTGAAGCGTGAGCTCGAAGGCGGCTGGTTTCAGTGGATTGCCATGCCGCTGCCGGCGCTGTTGACGATCCAGAGCGGCATCAATCAATTGCGCTACGCCACGCTCAAGGGCATCATGGCGGCGAAGAAGAAGGAGATCAAGAAAGTCGCGCTGCCCGCGGGCCTGAAGCCAGCGCTGGAGATCGTCTCACTCTCGCTCCCGGTGCGCAGCAAGCAGACGCAGATGATCGATGGCGCCCCGGCGGAGGCTGCCAAAGACCTGGTGCGGCGGCTCAGGGAGGAGGCGAGAGTCCTATGATTCTCGTCGTCGCCGAACAGCGCGAGGGCGCACTCAATCGGGCGAGCTGGGAAGCGATCGCGGCTGCGCAACAGATGGCCGGCAGTCTGCCGATCGAGGTGCTCGTTCTCGGCGCGTCGG